>NZ_JBRAGO010000145.1:0-1104 GCF_052746595.1 Leptodesmis sp. | reverse complement strand
ACGTTTGGGTGTAGGTTAAAAAACCAACCTTAAAAAAATTTCAAAAAACAAAATGGTGGGGGGAAACCGGGGGTGGGTGGGTAAGGGTGTAGGTGGGTGGGTAAAAAAGGCTTACTCATCCACTCACTCACCTGTTTACCCACTCGCCTACTTCTAAAAAGTTGCATCAAATCGAGAATATAGTCATAGAATTAATGGATACAACTCAACTACCTAGGGCTCAAAAATGGCAACAGCAACTAGCAAACGACCCAAAGCAGCATCAGTTAAGCACGCATCCCTGGAACAGACTGGCGCTTTTTTGCAGGCTTTGCCGGAGAAGCCTAAGGAGGAGTTGTCACTGAAAGAAGCGATCGCGCAACTGCAAGAACCGATTCGGGCAGCTTTGGCCAAGGGCTATTCCTATCAAGAATTGGCGGCCATGTTGGCTGAAGTAGGAATTCATATCAGTGCCTTCACGCTGAAAAATTATGCACCTTCTGGAAAGTGACACAGCAGTAAAGAAAAGTCGGCGACTAAGACCCCGGTGCGCTCGGGGAGAAAGACCAAAAGTGAGCAACCTGCTGTCGCCGATCAATCTGCAAAATCTCCCCGGTCAAACCCAGGAAAAACTTCTCCTTCTAAAACCAGCCCCACTGCAGACTCGACCAGCAAACCCTCGCGAGGCCATAAGACTACAACAGCCGCTAAGACTAAAGCAGATACTGGCGCAACAGTGAAGCAAGCATCCAGTGGACGACCATCACAAACATCTAGCAGCACGGCTGCCCGAAACAAGTCTGCCACTAATTCGAGAACTACCGCCAAATCTGGAACATCCAGAAGAGGCAAAAAGACAACCTAGGGATGAGCACTCAGCGAATTTGCACCAAAGTAGGGACGAACGGTTGTTCGTCCCCTGCAGAGAGTCAAATCATGACAGGTTATTTAATTAACGATCGAGGGGGCTTGCGATCGTTGAACTAAACTCAACAAAAACATATAAGTATCTGGCGGTTAAAACCGCGACTACACTCACCCAGTCTGCCAACGCAGACTCAATACAATCCAGGTTTTCAGTAACCTGCATTGGCAGGTTTTCTCCATATAGCCGCGACTTCAGTC
>NZ_JBRAGO010000144.1:0-8470 GCF_052746595.1 Leptodesmis sp. | reverse complement strand
GGAAAACTACGGCCTGCATGGAAGGGTTAGACTAGAGCGTGATTAAAGCCTTCAATTCTACGGGCGAATGTTCCAATGCTCAGGATATGCGCTACCTGATGGCCTTAGCTGGAAACAAACCTGTGATTGAATACTGTGGCGGTACTGAAATTGGCGGTGCTTACCTCACGGGCACCCTCGTCCAACCCTGCATCCCTGCCACCTTCTCCACTCCTGCCCTGGGACTCGATTTAGTCATTCTCGATCCAGAGAACCAACCTGCCACTAAAGGAGAAGCCTTTCTTATCGGCCCCTCGATCGGCCTGTCTACCGAATTACTGAATCGAGATCATGAGCAGGTTTATTTTGCTGGTACGCCCTCATTGAACTCTCAACCCTCAACTCCCTTCCCTCTCCGTCGTCATGGCGATCAGGTAGAACGCCTGCCCAATGGGTACTATCGCGCTCATGGTCGGGTAGATGACACAATGAATTTGGGTGGGATTAAAGTCAGTTCGATGGATATTGAACGGGTGGTGAGCCAGGTAAAGGGGATTGCCGAAGCTGTTGCGATTGCCGCTACTCCTCCATCTGGAGGTCCCAGCCAATTAGTCATTTACGCAGTAGTGACAAATTCATCTCCAGACGCTTCATCTGCAGACAAAGCCACCCTGCTGAAAACTCTGCAAGCGGCCATTAAACAACAACTCAATCCTTTGTTTAAGATTCATGACCTGGTGCTGATCGATGCCTTACCGCGCACGGCTTCCAATAAAGTGATGCGGCGAGTGTTGCGCGATCGCTATCACTAGCACACCCATCCGGTATCAGGAGTGAACCCATGATCCCGATCGCCCACCGTATGAACTGTTTAGGAACGAAAACAGCCTGTCAGGTGATGCGGGATGGTTACACAGGATACGGCCTAGCAGCGGGATTGTTAGAATTTCGTAAAGTGATTGCCGATCACGTTGCCGAAACCCGAAATGTTGCGGTACACCCAGATGAAATAGCCGTCACTCCCGGTGCCAAACCAATTGTCTTTTTCACCCTGCTTGCCTTGGTAAATGCAGGGGATGAGGTCATTTATCCTGATCCGGGATTTCCCGTTTATGAATCTGCGATTAACTTCGTCAGTGCCAGGGGCATTCCGTTACCCTTAAAAGAGGAAATGAATTTTCGCTTCCGACTTAATTATTTAACCAATGCCATTTCTGATCGTACTAAATTACTAATTCTCAATTCTTCGCAGAATCCCACAGGTGGCATTTTGCAGCCGGATGATCTAAAAGCAATCGCTCATTTAGCTCAACAACATGATTTTTAAGTTTTATCTGATGAAGTATATTCTCGTATTCATTATGAGGAGGATTCTCACAGTATTATTAGTTATCCTGGCATGAAAGACCGTACTATTCCGGTGGATAGCCATTCTAAAACCTACTCCATGATGGGTTGGCGTTTAGGTTACAGTATTGCACCTAAACCATTGACAGAATGAATTGTCCAGTTGATGATTAACTCAAATTTCTGTACCTGTTCGTTTACTCAAATGGCAGGTATAGAAGCTCTGTTAGGGCCACAGGATGCGGTGACAAAAATGGTGACAGAGTTTCAAAAGCGGTGAGATCGGATGGTGGACGGTCTGAAGCGATCGCGGGAGTTCACTGTCTCAAACCTGCCGGAGCGTTTTATGTGTTCCCCAATGTACAAAAAATTCCTTTATCAAGTGATGCCCTGGCAGATTACTTGATAAAGGAAGCCGGTGTGGCCCTGTTATCTGGCACTGCATTTGGCCAAGGTAGTGAAGGTTATCTCAGACTGTCCTATGCCAATTCTCTGGAAAACATCAATGAAGCCCTGGCGCGAATGCAAACAATTATTCAAAAGCTCAATCTGTAACTCCCAATCTGTAACTTAGCTTGTATTCAGAGGTTGATTATGCGTACCCTACCTAAAATCGAAGATCTTCGCTGTGTTACCACCTATGCTCTGGAACACCTGGGTGGTATTGATGTTTCCAGGTTTCTTCCCTTCTTTGATAACCTACCCGTTGATGTTTATCTGAAAGGCGATTACTATTTCCGTCGCTTCTCCAATTTTGAAATCCACGATCGGCAACTGACCCAACTCCCTCATGCTAAATTCTTTCAAAGCAAAGCCCATAACTCTGTGTTGGGTGATGTCGTCAGAGAATATCCCGAATTAGAAGATGGCTTGATTCACCTACCCGATTTCCATGCCGTCATTTTAGAGTTTTTTTAATTTTGCCAACGATGTTCTCCTTCAAATCAAGTGGGAGTCCATCAAATTCGCATTACTGCAGATTCACTGCATAAAGGCAATCCTGCTCCAGAGGGTATTTATCGGGACGGTGTGGATTTAGTTGGGATCTTCTGTGTCAATCGCACCAGTATCCAGGGCGGTGAAACCCATCTCTACAGATCACAGAAGAGGAGCAATCCTGTCTTTGCCAAGGTCTTAAATCCTGGTGAGTTGCTGATCGTCAATGATCACGAACTTTTCCACTTTACCTCTCCCATTCAAGCTGCTGTCCCCGAAGGCGGTAGTCGGAATGTGTTTGTCTTCACCTGTCCAGGCATTCCTTATTTACCGCAAGAGGATAGGAAATAGAAGTGGGTGGGCGGGTAGATGAGTGGATGAGTTTGGAATTTCTAGTGTTGAGATCCTGGTTACTTTCTTCTCTCCATTCCCTACTTCTCTTCCCTACCCACCTACTCACCCATCTCTCTACCCCTTTACCCATCTACCCCTTCGGAGGTTCTATGACACCACTCGATCTCACCAGGTGCCGGGAACGGTGATGCAGGCGATGACTGATTGCCTGATTACCTCCAATGCCAACTTGCATGGAGCCTTTGCCACCAGCGCGCGAACCGATGCATTAATGCTGGCAGCTCGCGAGGCCGTAGCGGATTTTTTAGGGTGCGACTGGGATGAGGTGGTGTTTGGGGCCAACATGACCACACTCACGTTTGCAGTCAGTCGGGCGATCGGGCGGGAACTACAACTGGGAGATAAAATTCTCGTTACCAGTCTGGATCACGATGCAAATGTGGCTCCCTGGTTAGCACTGGCAGAAAGAGGAATTACCATCCACACAGTAGAAATGCACAAAGAAGATTGCACCCTGGATCTGCTGGATCTGGAGCGGAAGCTGACGGAGCGGACTCGGCTAGTAGCGATCGGTTATGCCTCGAATGCTGTGGGAACGATCAATGATGTAGCGCAAGTGGTGCGGATGGCTCGTTCGATAGGGGCGTTAACCTTTGTGGATGCGGTTCATTATACTCCGCACGGCCCCCTGGATTCCATGCCTTAGACTGCGATTTTCTGGCCTGTTCTGCTTATAAGTTTTTCGCTCCCCATTTAGGCATCCTATACGGTAAGCGGGAACACTTAGTCCGATTTACACCTTACAAAGTTCGTCCGGCACCGGAAGAAATTCCCTATCGCTGGGAGACAGGCACCCAGAATCATGAAGGACTGGCCGGATTAGTGGCCGCGATCGCCTATCTGGCAGAGTTGGGACAACGGATTTCTCCAACCGCTACTCAGCGTCGTCAGGCGTTGATGACTGTAACGGCGGTGATTCAGGAGTATGAACGATCGCTGTCGGAACAGTTGATTCCGGGTCTGTTGGAGATTCCTGGCCTAACCCTCTATGGCATTACTGATCCAGCTCGTTTTGCCTGGAGAACTCCCACCGTTGGCCTGCAAGTGGCTGGATATACTCCGCGTGAGTTAGTAACAGCTTTAGGCGATCGTGGCATCTTTACCTGGAATGGTAACTTCTATGCTCTGCATCTGACTCAACGACTGGGGGTAGAAGCTACCGGTGGTTTGTTACGCATTGGTTGCGTGCATTACAACACTCCCCAAGAGGTAGAGCACCTTTTACAAACTCTGCGTGAGTTAGCCATCCAGCCAATTGCAGCCTGAGATGCTGTAGCTCACTGCTTGGTAACTTCAGGGTTGGTCGTCTGGGAGGGATTCAGAAGTACAAGAAATTGAGTCAGACAAAAGCGCTTTTCTCCGTATGCCTGCACTTAATCTGGGTTGAATGGGGGCTCACCAGTTATCTATTTATTTTCTGCATAGATCTTAAGACAAGTTTCTCCCGATCGCATCACTTAGTTTGTCTGTGCTCCCCCTGGTTATTTGTGATTAGTTTGTCTCATCTGTGATCTTTTATTGCTGAAAGTCCTATGATAGCTATCTTTCAGAGATTTCTTACTGAGACAAGGATCTCCGTCTTGGATCATCTAGTTTTTGGATTAACTCCCTATAGTAAGACACGATCGGTTGTGCTTGATAAGACAAAACTCTCCGTATCCTATAACCTGTTACTTGATTGTGGCTTGTTCCTATTCGGTTGATGGCTGAGACTAATTACTCCGTATGTCATCACTTAAGCTCAGCAGATTGCAAAGGAGTTCGTACTGGCAACAAAACCTGTAAAACTTGGTTAAAAGTGTAGAGAAAATTTTCTTCGAATGAAATTTAAGCGATTATCCCCAGTCTTCTCGGTTTCAAAAAAGGAAATACAGCTTGAGACAAAGTCTTCCGTATCGTATCACTACTTTGTAGGGTCATCACAGTAGATTTGGGACAGTGTTAAGTTTTCTGTTGCTTGTTTTAAGGGGGTTTCAGGAGTTTGATGGCTTTTGCGTAACCCAATTGCTGTTTGTCTTTTGTGTAGATCTATTTTTGTCTTAGATCAAAAAGTGGCTAAAAATTCAGCCAATTGGTTGCAACATCGGGACTTGGAAGTGAGACAAAAACCTCCTGATATAAACACTTATTTTTCCGTATCCTCTCACTTACGATTCCCGATCCCCTCACTAGTCTTTTCTGAAACTCTTACAAGACAATGGTTTTCGTTTGTTAAGACTAACTAATTAGTCTAATAAGACTGATCGGTTTCCCAGTAGGAAAAAGACAGGTTTGGCAAAATTGGCCTGACATTGAGCCAGACTGGCTGGAGGTCAGGATTACTGCTGCAGCTGCCAGAGTGAATTTTGCTTACCTGGAAGAGCCGGAGAACTCGTTTCTAGCGCTCTTTCCTCATCGCTTTGACTTTATTTGGGCTGAGCATGGAGATCTGGGTCAAACAGTTAACTGGCAGACAGAAAGCCGTTATCCGCTCAGCGATCGCCTGATTCTTCAGGGGGCTTATCTTTATGGGGTTCGCTTTGGCTCTGAGACTTGCTATGCGCTGTTAGATATTGACCGAGATAGTCTCTACCATCCAAAGCAGGATCCCTTGGCAGTTGGTCGTTTAATTGCGGCACTGGAACCACTAGGATTAGTCAGTTATGTGGCCTGTACGTCCAGTTACAGTGGTGGATTGCACTTGTATTTACCGTTTGCTCAGCCTCAAAACTCCTGGAAGCTGGCGATCGCCCTTGCTGCTCTACTTGAGGCCGCTGGCTTTCGGCTCAGACCAGGGCAGTTGGAGGTGTTTCCCAATCCTAAACCTTACGTTGTAAATGGGACTCCTACCCTATTTAATGCTCATCGTTTACCCTTGCAGATTGGCTCCTATTTGTTGAACGAAGATTTGGCTCCTGTCTGGAGCACGCAGCAAAGCTTTGTGCAGCAATGGCAGTTTGCCCAGTATCGCAATCAGCTAACGGCCATTACTGTACAGCAGGTGATTAAGCAATTCAGGCGCAAGCCCTATCTGATTTCTGGTAGGGCAGATAAGTTTATCAATGATTTGAATGCAGAGATTGAGTTGGGCTGGACTGGGTTTGGTCAAACCAATCGTTTGTTAGGCCGAATTACGATGCGAGAGTATATCTTTCATCATGTATTAGTGGGCGGTGAACCTCTGCAGGGGGAAGCTCTGGTTCAGCGGGTTGTGGAAGTGGCTCGATCGCTACCCGGTTATCATGATTACTGCCGTCATCGCCATGAGATTGAGCAGCGGGCAGCTGAATGGGTGCGGTGTATTGAGCGTAGCCATTATTTTCATTATGGATCTGCCAGTGGTCGGTTTAAGGGGAAACAGAATTTGGCTGCCGAACTGCAGACGGTCGTTGAGCAGGCTCCTAACTGGAATCAGGAACAGTCGTTGGCGGCCAGAGAGCGAATTCGACAGGCGATCGCCGATCTGCTAACTCAGGAAGCCTTACCCACTACGGCTACAGCTCGCTTTCATGCTTTAGTCCGTTATGGAATTGGTGGTAGTACGCTTTACCGTCATCGAGATCTCTGGCATCCCAGTTGCTTCCAGGCTGAAACGGATAAATTAAACAATTGTGTCTGGGGGCAATTCCCTAACTCAGCACCCAGCACTCATTCCGCAACTCAGTCTGCGGCACTGCCGGATCAAACTGTGGAAAACCCCCCGTTCCCCCAGCTGCAGATTTGACGAACTCGGTTGATTGCCTTGGGGCATCAACCGAGCAACGTCTTCCAAGCTTATTATCTGGTTCAGACCGTAATCAAGCCGCTGACAGTGGTTTTAGCGATTCTGTAACCTCATCATCGAAATCAGGTCGTAATTTGGGTAACGATGGCGATCGTCCTCAACCAGCCAAAGCCCCTGAAATCAGATGGATTATGAAAATGCGAGAGTATTTAGTGTCTGGAGATCCCATTTTGATCGCCGAAGCGCTCCTCTGGGCAGAAGGAAATCCGGGGATCTTGGATAGTAGCTAGGCTTTTAGTTCCCTGTAATGTCATAAATGACTCTGGAATGGCCAAACAACACTTCCAGAGAGTTGACAATGGTTCGAATCACGGCAGTTTTGATTAGCCCAGTTCAAAGGTTGTGATGCCAAATAACCGATCGTAGGATAAATCGGGACAGGATTGAGTATACATCCGAGCCGTCTCAAACACAGTCTTCATCTTATACTTTTCCGCTAATTCGATCGCGGCTCCATTGAGTTCTGGAACATCCAGATAAATAGGAACACTGGCGGTTGCTTGCGACTTGAGCGCCAGAAATAGAGCTTCTGCCAGTTCAGGTGGATCAGCGAATAAAGGGCCAATTTTGTAGCCCCAGTGGCAGGCTCTCAGCACTCCGTATCCGGCTAGCTGGTTGTTGTGCAGAATACCGAATGCTGCACTGTTGGGTTGATGGAGCCAGCAGCGGAAAAACTGAGAACGATCGCAGGGGAAAAGCAAACGATCATAGTTGGCAATCAGAGTAAACGGTAGCCTGGATAAGGGAACTATCGCTGAATCCTCAATTGACTCACCACCGCCAACTCCCTCATAGCGAATACTGCGGTAAGCCAATTGAAATCCCGAACGTTGATAATTTTGCTGTTGAGCGACGACCCCATCCAGACCGATATTGCGACCTGCTAGAGTGTGCAATGCGGCATTCCAGAGTTGAATACCGTAGCCCTGACCGCGATATTCTGGTTTAACGATGTAGAATCCAAGAAATCCAAAGGAGGAACCATATTTCACAGCTGAAATCGTGGCGATCGACTCATCACCTAGCATTCCCATCCAGAAGCCTGTTGGGTCAGCCACATAAAAACACTCAGCGTCGTGGTGTCCCGGATTCCATCCCTCTGCCGCTGCCCAGGCGATCGCCACCTCCACATCTTCACGGCTCATCGATCGAATGGAAAAAGCTGTTTGATTCATAGTCTGCAAGTCCTACCTGTGAGGTTCGGCAGAGGGGAAGCCGTTGAGTCATTGCTTTTCCAGAATGCAAAAGAGGGCTTTGGGGAATGGATCGAGAGTGCCGTGGTAAACTGTTTGGGCCGCCGATCGCAGATGAAAGCGGACGGCAAAAATTTGCTGAATTTCTTCTGGGGTAAACCGATAGGGGCCTTCCTCGCGGGTTTCCTGGCTACTAAAACATTTCAGCAATAGGTAGCGCTTGGGTTTCAAGAGATTAGCCACTGTTTGCACATAATCGCCTCGACGATCGGGCGGCAGAACATGAAAGCACCCTCGATCCAGAATGAAATCGAAGGAGCGATCGAGATGGCTATTCAAGATGTCATCTTGTCGGAAAGAAATCTCCAGCCCTTTCTCGCTCGCTTTTGCCGCGGCTTGCCGAATCGCGGTTTCCGACAAATCGGTTGCAACCACTTGAAAGCCTCGTTCGGCTAGGGCGATCGCCTGAGTTCCTGGGCCTGTTCCCAAGTCCAGTGCGGTGCCGTGACTGAGATCCAGTGTCAGGAGCGCTTCCTCCACATCCGGATCCAGATCGGGATTAAACCAGGGCATCGTTTCAACTGGTTTTTCCTGGTACAGTGCTTCCCAATTAGGAAATTCTCGTTCAGTCATGTTCTAAGAGGATGGGGTGTAGGGTGTGGGGTGTGGGGAATGCCAGATGTCGAATGCGATTAGTGCTAACGTAACGCATCAATTCCTGGCACCGCAGAGGGTACGCTCTTACTAAACCATCCTACAATGAATAAAGCCTACCTAAATCCATCGCAGTGCTCCGCCCATAGCCGCAGGTTTGGGGGGAGGTGAAGCGGCGGGCGAC
>NZ_JBRAGO010000143.1:0-8558 GCF_052746595.1 Leptodesmis sp. | reverse complement strand
GGGATTTGGGATTTTTAGAGTTGGGGTTGGGAGTGCGCTCTTTGCTCTTGTAAGAGGGGGTTTGAAAAGTCATTTGTTGTAACGAAAGGCACCTGTTAATCCCCCTAAATCCCCCTTGCAAAGTGGGACTTTGAGCCCGGTTTCCCCCTTTTTAAGGGGGACTAAGGGGAATCTAAACCGTTTGGTTACCAGCAAGAGAACTTCTCAAACATCCTCTAAGATGGATTGCTGTCAAGCAAATGCACCATGAATTTTCACTTCACAAGAGTACGATCTCCCATCAGCGTGGGCTGGGTTGACAACAGATCGCTATCGCCGCAGGTTGGGGTGAGCAAGAGCAATTTTTGTCTGTAGACTCTTATTGTAAGACTATTTTTGTGTCTAAAGCGAATATTGTATCTGAAGTGAAACCTAACGGCACCTATCTGAGTGGTGCAGAAAACTTTTTTGAGTCTCATGATGGATAACCTGAACGACCAAAACAGCGCCTGAAACCCCTTGCCCTCGTTCGTTCGCCCGATAAAACTCAAGATCGCTGTCTCGGTGAGAATCCTTGATTTATAGGGGTTTCAGGAGTTTTCTGCACCACCAAGCGGCACCTATTTGGACTGCTTTTCACTGTCGAATAAGCTAGAGTTACCGACATGAAATTAGACCGTATTACTAGCAATCCCAATTGGATGAATGGGCAGCCCTGCATTCGAGATCTGCGCCTTACAGTTCGTCGGGTGCTTGAATTGCTGGCGATCTACCCCGATCGCCAAGAACTGTTTCAAGAGTTTCCTGAACTGGAAGAGGAAGATATCCGGCAAGCCTTGATTTTTGCCTCTTTCTACTTGGACGATCGCATTTATAGAACTACCGCAAAGCGATGAAACTGCTGCTTGATCAGGGCTTGCCACGCTCTGCGGCAACGTTGCTAAGGCTGGTATCGATACGGTTCACGTTGCTGAGATTGGTTTGTCGGCAGCAGATGATACCGACATCCTTCAGAGAGCAAGGGAAGATGAGCGGGTGGTTGTGACTCTTGATACCCACTTCCATGCTTTATTGGCTCTGAGTGCAGTAACTTCTTCCGTAATTCGCATCCGAATTGAAAGATTGCATGCCCAAGCATTGCCCAACCTGCTCTTAACAGTTCTTGGTGAGGTGGCAGAGGATCTAGAACCAGGAATTGGCGTGACAGTTGCGCCGAGTCGAGTTCGTATATGCCGCCTCCCGTTGCTGAAAGAGGGTTAACCAATCGCTGAACCGGAACGGAGCATAAGCTACCCGTTGAGTTGCAAAGGCGATCGCTGTCCGGTTAGCTCAATCGTTAGTATACTCTTTCTCACGGCGGCTCTCCTAGACTTTCTCGCCTGACTATGCCCCCTCCTTAGTGATCGCCAGCTAACCATCGCAGGCACCGAACGGATTGTGCTGACTTTGTTTCGGTGATGCCTGCCGCTCTCAGTTTCCATCAGTTTAGCCGTTGGGGTGAAAGTTTCTTAATCGCAATGCGTTCGTGACCACTGACACAGAGCTAAATGCCATTGCTGCTCCTGCAATAATAGGACTGAGCAACCAGCCAAAAATGGGGTAGAGAATGCCTGCGGCAATGGGGATGCCAACCACATTATAGATAAAGGCAAAGAACAGGTTCTGTTGGATGTTACGGATCGTGGCCCGACTAAGTTGAATAGCGGTGACAACGCCTTGTAAATCTCCTGAAATCAAAGTAATATCACTGGCTGCGATCGCTACGTCGGTTCCGGTGCCAATAGCGATACCAACTTGTGCTTGAGTCAGGGCAGGAGCATCATTGATGCCATCGCCGACCATCGCGACGATTTTGGATTTTGAATTTTTGATTTTCGATTGTTGATAGGAGATTTTGGATTTTGAATTTTGCGTCCTGAACTGCTCTCCTATCTCCTCATCCCCTTGTTGTAGGGCTGCGATGACAGAGGCTTTCTGATCGGGTCGGACTTCAGCTAGAACTCGTTGAATCCCTACTTCGCGGGCAATGACTTCGGCTGTACGGCGGTTATCTCCAGTCAGCATCACCACTTCGAGTCCCATTTGTTGCAGGGCACGAATGGCACCTGCCGAAGATGGTTTAACTGCATCGGTGATGCCCCAAATGGCTTCTACTTGGCGATCTACCGCCATCCAAACCACAGTCTTACCAAGAACCTCAAGGCGATCCCATGGCTCTTGCAGGGGGCTGGTATCAATTCCCAGTTCAGCCATCCAGCGATAGGTGCCGATTTGCACCAGATGGTCAGACACCCTGCCCTGAACTCCACTGCCTGCGATCGCCGCAAAATCCTGTACATCCGTCAGTTCAACTGCTTGAGATTGGGCATATTGCACGATCGCTTCTGCCAGGGGGTGTTCTGAGTGGCGCTCTAGGGATGCGGCCAGTTGCAATAGCTTGAATTCATTTTGATTGGCTGTCCCATGAACGGTGATGTAGTCCGTAACCGTTGGTTTGCCCTGGGTAATGGTTCCGGTTTTATCGAGGACAATTATTTGTAGCTTGTGGGCCATTTCCAGGCTTTCCGCGTCTTTGATCAAAATGCCGTGTTCTGCCCCCTTGCCTGTGCTAACCATAACCGAGGTAGGAGTAGCTAGCCCTAACGCACAGGGACAGGCAATAATCAACACCCCTACGGCGGTCATCAGGGCCATAGTGAGGCTGCCGACGACGTTAAACCAGATAATGAAGGTGAGAATCGCGATCGCAATTACCACCGGCACAAACCGTCCTGTGACCCGATCTGCCAACCGCTGAATAGGAGCTTTGGAGCCTTGGGCCTGCTGCACCAGTTGGACGGTTTGAGCCAGGAAGGTATCTTTACCAATCCGGGTAGCCCGAAAGCGAAAGCTACCTGTTTTGTTGATGGTTGCGCCAATCACCTGATCGCCCACCTGTTTTTTTACCGGAATACTCTCCCCTGTGACCATCGATTCATCCAGGGTAGAAGAGCCGTCAATAATTTCACCATCCACCGGAACCTTTTCCCCCGGACGCATCAGAATCACATCGCCGAGGGCCACTTCTGCGATCGGAATATCTACTTCCTGCCCATCCCGAATAACCCGTGCCGTTTTCGCCTGCAATCCGATCAGTTTGCGAATAGCTTCAGAGGTTTGTCGTTTGGCCCGGTTCTCCAACAGTCGCCCTAGTAGAATCAGCGTAATGATAACTGCTGCGGCTTCAAAGTAGACATCTGGGCTAAGCCCCTGAGCAAGAAACCACTGCGGGAAGAAGGTCGGAAACAAAGAATAGAGATAGGCTGTACCGGTACCGAGGGCGACCAGAGTATCCATCGTTGCCGTGTGTCGCTTGAATGCTTTCCAGGCATTGACAAAGAACGAACTGCCCGCCCAGAACAGGATTGGGGTGGTCAACACCAGTTGCAACCAGGCATTGTGCAGCCACATGGGGATGAATGGAATTTGCAGCCCCGTCATCCCAGGCAAGGAACCGCTCACAAGAATTGCACTAATTACCCCACTCACCCAGACTTTTTGAGTTAACTTGCGGTTTTCTGCCTGTCGTTCTTGCTGTTCAGCATCATCTTCGGCAGCCAGTCCATCGTCTTGCAGCGGTTGGGCGGAGTAACCGGCCTTATCGATGGCAGCTTGAATCGCGGTAATATCGGTTGTTTGAGGGTCGTAGCGGACAGAGGCTTGTTCGGCCCCAAAGTTCACGTTGCAGGCTTCTACTCCAGGAAGCGCTCGGATTGCAGTTTCAATATTGTTCGCGCAGGCGGCACAACTCATACCTCGTAGTTTTAGGGTTGTCGTGTTCATAGGATTTCGAGGATAAGAAGAACTGGGAGGGCAATTCGATGTTACAGACCGGATCTCTGTTACAGACCGGATCTCTAACCGTAGCGATCGCGATTACTCAATTGGTTTCGTTTTCCCAAACTTTTCAGGGTTTTTCCATTGTGAGTGTTGTCATTGCTTGGTTTCTCACTGACAAGCTCTGCTAATTCTTATCTTGAAGTCTCCACTCAACTGGAGAGTCAAGGGGGGAGCTAAAATACAAAGCAGCGGTACTCCTCTGCCATACGCCGACAAGCTTGGAAAAATTCGACTACGTCCGTTTTCTGGCAGGAGAATATTTCATTCCTTTGAACTAAACCAAGTCCAGCTAGAGAACGGTCGTTTTCCTATCAGAGAAACTACGGTTCTGGACTTGGACAAGGTTTAGAAGCATTTCATCTTAGTTTTATTTTCTTGTGCCACCCTGATGGGCAGTGGACTGTGAGTATTACTCAATACAAAACAGCGCGTTACTTCCATACGTCTTCTTGACTCTCCAGTTAACTGGAAAGTTGACAATCAAGCAATGATTGAGTTTGAAGTAGTTCTCAGGCTAGCAGCGCATGAAACACCTTTTACTTAGAACAGGGGCTTTGGGGTTGGCGGTCGTGGTTGCGGCCCCGATTAGCAGTTTAGTGACGGCCTGTTCGCCTAATGCTCAAAACTCTTCCCTGTCTGAAAGTCCAGCCTCATCGATCGCGTCCGCTGTGAATGCCCAAACGATGGATCATGGCACGATGCAGCACGGTGGCATGAGGCACAGCATGGATATGGATTTAGGGCCAGCCGATGAGTCCTATGACCTGCGTTTCCTGGATGCAATGGTGCCTCATCATGAAGGAGCCGTAGTCATGGCCAAAGAGGTACTACAAAAATCCCAGCGGCCAGAGATGAAGCAGTTAGCGCAAAATATCCTCGCATCGCAACAGCAGGAGATTGCCCAGATGAAGCAATGGCGGCAAGCCTGGTACGGGCAATAGACGAATCCCTTGATGACCAGACTACAATCTCAACCTCTACAAGTCCCCATCCTCATTGCTAGAGAATCCCCTATGATCCCTCCTATCTACCGCTCTGATGCTCCGATAACGGCTCGTTTCATTTCTGGGACGCTGCTGAGCCTGCTGCTGTTAACTCCATCCGTGCGAGTACTGGCTCATGCAGGTCACGGCAACGAGTTTCAAGGAGAAGGTCAGTCTGCTCAATCCACTGGGGCAATTCAAGTTGACAGTGAAACGGCCAGACGAATGGGACTTAAAGTTGAACCCGTATCCCGTCAGTCGCTGGCATTTGGGATTAAAACTACTGGAGCGGGGAGCAATTGCCAGACGCGGCTTTCTGGAATCGGAAGCTAAGCTAGCTGGAGCCAAAGCTGCCCTTGCTAAAGCAGAAAGTCGGCTCCAGGTGGCAGAGGCAACGGCTCAGATTAAACGTGCTCAATCCAGTGTGCAGGTTGCTCAATCACGAGTGGCCCTGAGTGGAGATACTTATCAGACTCGCCTGCGCCAACTGGGGGCGAATCCCAACGCAGATGGCACGATTACCATTACGGCTCCTATTTCTGGAACCGTTGCCGATCGCGAAATGACGACAGGTGAGTCAGGGCAGGATGCGGGTAAAAAGATTATGACGATCGTCAATGGTCGCAGAGTTCAAGTGTCTGCCAACATTTACGAAAAAGACTTGAACCAGGTTCAGATGGGACAGCGAGTGCGAGTTAAAGTAAACGGCATCCCGGATCGTGCTTTTGAAGGACGAATCAGTGTCATTGGATCGGTTGTCGAAGGACAAACTCGCATTGTTCCAGTAAAAGCTGAGTTGGACAATAAATCATAGTGACTCAATGATGCCTGCTCAAAACGGTTCTACATCTGCTTTACCCATCCAACACCATCAAGAAGCCATATCACCCTAGCAACCCCATTAAGAGTGCTTGCTTAGCAATACGGAACACCCAGGCTCGCATAAATGGTGGCCTTACGACTGGCAGGGGAATAGGCTTTAATTTCATGCTCATTTTATTTTTGTTTGCAACCATGATAGGGCTACGTCAGGAGGAGGGAGAACAGACCGAGCCTTATGCTGAATGCCATTTTGAAAGGGTCGATCGTCCATTGCTGGCTGGTGGTGATGGGGGGCCATTATTGTCACGATTTTGGGCAGCTATAATCTGACCCGGATGCCCCTGGATGTGTTTCCTGACTTTGCCCCACCCCAGGTGGAAATTCAGACAGAAGCCCCCGGGCTGGCATCGGAGGAAGTAGAGTCATTGATCACGCTGCCGATCGAAAGTGCGGTCAATGGAACGCCCGGTGTGGAAACGGTGCGAGCGATCGTCCTCAGCAGTAGGAATTTCAGTCGTGCGCGTGATTTTCAACAGGGGCACTGATGTCTATCAGGCGCGGCAACTTGTTACAGAACGGTTGCAACAAGCCCGCTCCAAGCTCCCAGCTGGAGTTGAATCGCCTCAAATTTCGCCGATTACCTCGCCGATCGGCACTGTTCTGATGTATGCCTTTTCCGTAGAGCATGAACCGTCGCAGTCTGGAAAAGCGCCAATATCGCTAATGGAAGTGCGGCGGCTGGTCGATCGCGATGTGACTAATCGCCTGTTAGCCGTTCCCGGTATTTCCCAGGTGATCGCCTACGGTGGGGATGTGCGCCAGTATCAGGTGTTGGTGGATCCGGCAAAGCTAACCGCTTTTAACGTTTCACTTCAGGATGTCACCTAGGCAGCGGAACAAGCTAATGTGAATGCGGCGGGTGGGCTTCTGATCACGCCGGATCAGGAAGAAGTGATTCGCGGTGTTGGACGCATTGAGTCGATCGAGCAATTGGCTCAATCTGTGGTCACTGCCAGAGATGGCAAGCCTGTATTGTTGCGCGATGTGGTCTCTGTGCAAGTGGGTGCTGCCCTGCAACGGGGAGATGGCAGCGTTGATGGTAAACGTGCCGTGGTGGTAGTGATCAACAAACAACCCCTGGCTGACACACCGACGGTGACTCGTGCTGTTGAACAGGTTATGGAGGAGCTGAAAGCTGGATTGCCCAAGGATGTCTGGGTGTTGGAAACCTTTCGTCAAAATAGCTTTATCGAATCGGCGATCGAGAATGTGCGAGATTCCCTACGGGACGGCATTATTATTATTATTTCCATCGTGCTGCTGTTATTCTTGATGAACTGGTGCACGGCGGTGATTACCTTGAGTGCTATTTCATTATCAATCTTGATTGGTATGTTAATCCTATCCTGGTTTGGACAGGGGATTAACACGATGACTTTAGGGGGACTGGCAGTGGCGATCGGGTCAGTGGTGGATGACTCGATCGTAGATATGGAAAATGCTTATCGGGGATTGAGAAAAAATCAAAACAGTGACCATCCGAAGCATCCATTTCAAATCGTCTACGACACTTCAGTTGAAGTTCGCGTCAGTGTGATTTTTTCAACGGTGATCATTGCCGTGGTTTTTGCCCCTATTTTCAGCCTGACGGGTGTGGAAGGGCGGATTTTTGCCCCAATGGGAATTGCCTACCTGATCTCGATCCTGGCTTCTACGCTGGTTGCTATGACTCTTTCTCCGGCGCTCTGCGCAATTTTGCTGGTACACCGTCGCCTGCCATCTGATGAAACTTGGGTAACGGCCTTTTCTCAACGACTGTACCGCCCTCTCCTCTCGGTGGCAATCCACCGTCCCCAGGTAATTTTGTTCGCCGCAATCGCTGCCCTGATTGCATCCCTGGTGATTCTGCCAGGGTTAGGGCGGGAGTTTTTGCCAGAGTTCCAGGAGCGATCGCTGGTGAATGCGATGCTGCCCTATCCTGGCAGTTCTCTGGAGGCAACTAACCAATCTGGATTAGCCATGCAGGATGCCCTCAAGACCGACCCACGATTTAAGACGGTGCAACTGCGAGCCGGACGCGCGCCCGGTGATGCGGATGCAGGAGGAGTGAATCTGGGACATCTGGATGTGGAACTCAGCGATGCAGGGATTACAGACCGCACAGGGAGTATTGAAAAACTGCGTCAGGAATTTAACCGATTGCCCGGTGTGGCGGCTAACGTTGGTGGTTTTATTTCCCACCGGATGGATAAAGTTCTGTCCGGTGTTCGCAGTGCGATCGCGGTCAAAATCTTTGGGCCTGACCTCACCGAACTGCGGGCGATCGGGCAGGAAGCGGAAGCCCTCATGCGTCAGGTTTCAGGTATTGTCGATTTGCAGTTGGAACCCCAGGTGCCAATTCGCCAGGTTCAGATTCAGTTTGATCGCTCAAATGCCGCTCGCTAATAGGCAGAGTTTCTTTATGGGGAGATTTTTGGGACAAGATTCAGATAATTTCATCCAGGTTTTATTTTCGTCTGCAAGACTTGGGATAGGAAGCCTATTCACAGCACAATGCGAATTCTACTGGTTGAGGATGAACCGAATTTGGGAGCGGCGGTTCAACAGGGTTTGAGTCGAGAGAAGTACGTTGTGGATTGGGTGCAGGACGGGTTGGAAGCCTGGGACTATCTGGACAATCCGCAAGTTCACTATACTCTGGCAATTCTGGACTGGCTGCTGCCTGGTTTGTCTGGCATTGAACTGTGCCAGCGACTGCGTGCCAAGCATGATGCCTTACCGATTCTGATGCTAACCGCGAAAGACCGCATGGAAGATAAGGTTATTGGCCTAGATGCGGGAGCCGATGACTATTTAGTAAAAGTAAAACCCTTTGCGATGGCTGAATTGCGGGCG
>NZ_JBRAGO010000142.1:0-8586 GCF_052746595.1 Leptodesmis sp. | reverse complement strand
CGCCAGCGTTCATCCTGAGCCAGGATCAAACTCTCCATAGTGTTGAATTTGATTTGGCACCAAGAACTTATCTCCTAGACAAATCCCTGGTTTCTCTTTTCTTGACTTAAGTATCCTTAAGCTCTATTTCCTTGACAGGGTTTTAGTGCTATTCTGGCTCTCAAACTATTTATTTATCTAGGTTCCGTACTCGGTGCGGTCGCCGCTTTCGCTTGCTCTCTCACCGCGCCTTACCAATCTAGCGAACTCCTCTACTTGTGTCAACATCTCCTATCGAAAAATTTTGGGAAAGTTTTTAGGAAAGCGATCGCTTATGCTGGCCTTACCTCCTCCTCAAGGGTGAGGCTCGTTCATTAGTCACTTCAAATCGTGCTGATCGAAAAATGCTTAACGCTTGCCCCATCCAGCGAAGAGGCAAATAGCTTTAACAACCAAAGTTAAAGGTTGGCATCTACTGTTGAGGCTCGTTCCAGCTAATTTCGCCAGAAGCCCCTATCTGTTCCTGGTGGGATACCGGAGTGCCTTTTGCGATCGAGATTCCTTTTTCGGAAACGGCCAGCACTTTGACGAGTTCTGCCAGGGCATATTCCAATTGGGAACCTGGATCCAGAGCCACCCAACCATCGGGAGTTAATTGGCGAAATTCAAAGTGCAGGTGGGCACCTGTAGAGTTACCTGTACTACCCACTCTTCCGATGACAGAACCCTGTTTCACTAAATCGCCCTGCTTGACAAAAATCTCTGACAGATGACCATACAGGGTTTGCTGAGTTCCTTTATTGTGATCCAGTACGATCGCAAGGCCATATCCACCTAAAAAGTCTGCGATCGTCACCTGGCCTGCATAAGCGGCCAGCACTGGAGTTCCTAGAGGGGCACCTAGATCAGTGCCCATGTGAAAACGCGGATCGCCAGAGATAGGATGAATCCGCCAGCCAAATACTGACGTAATGGGAGCTGGAATTGACAGGGGAAAGATCAGTCGAATATTCCCATTACCCAATCGTCCTAGGGGAGGGAGGGTGCGACGGTAGAAATCTTTGACTGAAGGAAGTGACCCGATGCCAATGCCGGAGCTGCCCACACTGATCGGGCCAATCTGCACCGAGGAGAGGGATGCAGGCGGAAGTTGAAGTCCTCGACCGACAATGGATGCAGCAGCGGCAGGCAGGCCACGACTGCGATAGGTGGCTCCCAAGCTGTAATCCGTTGCATCAATGAAAGGTTCGTTAGTGATTGTTGAGGGAGTAACCGCAGGGGGAGCAGAGTAATCAATTGGGGGAGACGGTTCAATACTTTGAGGGGAAACGGGGAGCGGAGGTTGAGAATCGAGAGTCGAAGAGGGGACGACCTCTGGTGTCGCTGGAGAAACCGTATCAATAGAAGCTGGAGTGCTTTCTGCCATCGTATCCGATGTTTGAGCCTGCAGAGTATCCTGGGATACTCCAAGCGCTATGAGTGCTGCCAATCCAGCCACGGAGAGCGATAACCGGAGATGTTGCGATTGAGCAGACCACTGAGATGGGAATGAAGGAACTGGAAGGGGAGGATTCATAAGCAACTCTTCTGTTGAGATAGGCTACTCGAAAAAACAAGCACTCTGTATCCAATTATGGATTAGAAGGGGAAGGAGAAGAAGTAGGGGGGGACGCTGGCGTAGACGTGGAGGGATTTTCTGGAGCAGAAGTAGAAGGACTTGGGTTAGACGTGGAGGGAGGAGTAGCAGAGGAATTGGTTGGAGCCGTGGGAGAATCGGCGGGAATTGAAGGAATTTGGGATCCAGTGGCGATTGGCAGATTGGTGACTGCACGAGTCAGTTGGGCCAGGGCTCGATTGTAATTCAGGACGGATCTGACTAAATTTCCTTCAGCATTCGTCAGGTCATTCTCCGAATTAATTACATCCGTTTGCGTACCCACCCCTGCCTGAAAGCGTAACCGGGCGAGTCGCAAAGCTTCCCTGGCCTGGACAACGGCCTGTCTATTGGTATCGATATTTTGAAAACTGGTGCCCAGAGTGGTGTAGGCTGTTTCAACCTGAAGCCGAATTTGGTTACGGGTATTGGCAAAGTTAGCCTCGGCGATAGCTTTGTTAGCCTCCTGCTGATTGGCCTGTGCTCTAGCTGCTCCACCCTGGAAAAAGTCCCAGTTCATTTGTAGACCTGCACTGTACCCATTACCAAACCCTAACTGATCTCTCAGATTATTCACGGTGTTGTACTGCACTACTAAGGCAAGAGTTGGCCCCAAAGACGCTAAAGCCGCTTTTTTCTGCTGCTCAGCAAGCTCGCGTTGGGCCAGAAGTTGCTCCAATTCTGCCCGATTTTTTAGCGCCAAAACAATCGTATCTTCTAGCGAGAGTGGCCAGCGCCCCGCAAGTTGCACTGGATCAGCCGCTGCCAAGTCAATCGAGGGAGAAATGGACAGGAGTTGCGCCAGGGTGCGACGGCTAATTTGTTGAGATCCCAGAGCACTGGTGAGTTGTTGCTGGTTGTTGGCTAACTGCACCTGAGCCCGCAGCACATCAAAACGAGTTCCTAAACCTGCCCGTTCCAAAGCAACCGTATCCCGCAGGCTGGCTTCTGCGTTGCGAACAGCAGATTGGGCAATGCGAACGTCTTCGTCAGCCTGTTGCAGGTTGTAGTAAGCATTGAAAACATCTAACTGGAGTTGCTGCCAATCAACTTCAACCTGTAGCTGATCAACACGAAGCTGTTGTTCAGCCGCCCGAATCTGAGCTGGTCGCCGCCCCGAGGTGAAGATGTTATACCTTACTTGAAAAGTTCCCTGTAACCCAAGGGAGGCTTGAAGAGGAGGGTTATTTTGCCGAAATTCTTCGGGAACACCCGCTTCCTCAAATGCTCGCTGCTGTGCCTTCGCCTGCAAATCTGCCTGTGCTGAGAGCGATTGGGTAATGCCACCTTGAACGCTCAGGGTGGGGTATAAAGCGGCCTGTGCCTGACGTACCTGAGCACGGCTCCGCTCATACTGGAAATAGGTGCTCTGTAGGCCAGGGTTATTACGTTTTGCCAGTTCTAAAGCTTGCCGCAGCGTAATGGGCTGAATACCCCGCAACTTCACCTCCTCAGGCTTTGTTGGCAGACTAAGCGGATTCGGCGAAGGGTTCAAATAATCGGGAGCAGCACCGGGTTTGGCAGGGCCAATGGGTTGAGTGGGAATCAGGGTTTCTGTTCCTGGGATACCCGGAGATGGAGGCGTAAAAGTGGGAGCCAGGGGAGTTACTGGGGCAGGATTAATCCCCGGTGGTGGCTGGGTGATAGGGGATGAGTTTTGGGCTGACTGAGTTGCAGGAGATGGAGTCTGTTTAGCTGCTTCTGGATCGGGTACAGAGTTGGTTGCTGAGGTTGGGGCGGGTTTATCCGTAGAGGAAGTGTTCTCTTCAGGTTGGATTGAAGGCTGAGGGCTGAGGGCTGAGTCTCCACGGGAGGGAGACTTTGGCGCTGCACTGCTGGCAGGTGATTTTGCAGCATCTGGTGTGACCGCCTGACTACTCTCTCTGGGTTGTGTAGAGGTCTTCGAGGTTGCCTGGGCGATCGCGGGAGAGGTATAGCCAACAGCGAGTAATACCCCCATTCCTAGACCAATTAGCTGAAAAAGCGAGTTCATGCGTTCCTACACCTACACTCAAAACTATTCCTCATTAAACTCTCAATTGCGAAAGCTGCACGAGAACCTATAGCAGAATAACGGGTTGTCATTGAATATGCAAAGTTTATGGGAGGGATTGAGGATCAGGAATTGGGGATCGGAGATTGGAAGTAGAAGTTTGATTAACTGCGCCTGTACAGAGGATTGAGAGTTAAACCAAGTCCAGCTAGAGAACAGTCGTTTTCCTACAAGAGAAACCTGTCTCGGTCGCAGTTTGAGCGGCGACCGGGCAAGCAAAAACAGCTAGAGAACAGTCGTTTTTCTACAAGAGAAACTACAATTTTAGACTTGAACAAGGTTTAGTTAGTAATCGTAGGGGTTTTTGGGTTCGGGAATGGGTTGGATGGAGGTAGCGGCGATCGCGAGCTGACGCTTCCCAGCCAGGGTTTCGGTGATCATTTGGCCCTCAACTTCCAGCCAGGTATCAGGCTTGTATGCGTTTCGACTTTCTTGTAGCTTGACAGGCAAACTCACCGGATAAACATCTGCCGCACAGCAAGTAATCACAAATCGAGAGATTAATAGGTACTGATCAGGCATATTTGTCGGATGGATCACAAAGCCCTGAACTTTGGCTTTCTGTCCCGTATAGGCATCTGGTTCGGGATAGACGGTGAGAGTCCGCACCCAATCAATGATCGATTTATCCTCTGAATTAGCTGATCCCCGAAATGCCTGGGGTTTGACTCGTGTTAAGGTGGGCGCGTCGGCAACTCCTCGCTGAATAGCCGTTTGACTGGCGAAAGCTCTGGGCGTGATCAGCAAACCAAGAATCGCCATTGCCAGGAGCAAGGTACTGCCCCACCCCCTAGGTAATAGGGCCAGGTGACTGGAGGCTTGGCTAACGAAATTGTCAGGTTGCTTGAGGATGCCGATCGCTCGCCAGGTCGCCAGCAGCAACAGGGCAACGCCTGTAACAACAGTAAGCCAGGTGTAATTGGGGTGAATTAACAGATACAGCTTCCCCGTCAACCAGTATTCCAGCAGGAGTAACCCCCAGGCCGCGATCGCCAAAACATCTAACCAGGGCATCAGGGAGTAAGCAGGACGAGCCATCATGAGAAATATAGGTTCACGACAAAAGCAAACAGAAAGGTCATCTGGGCGGCCAGCGCAATTAAGTAAAAGACTGCTCTGGGCTTAAAGATGGAGAGCAGTAAGCCAATACCTTTCAGATCGATCATTGGCCCAAAGACTAGGAACGACAGGAGGGATCCCGTAGTAAAGGTGGAGGAAAAAGCCAGGGCAAAAAAGGAATCGACCGTAGAACAAATAGAAACCACAGCGGCCAGCAACATCATGGCCAGAATTGAACTGATAGGCCCCTGTCCCAGAGCCAGAATTGCCTCACGGGAAACAAACACTTGCAGCATGGCCGCGATCGCACTGCCAAACACCAGCACGCCTCCCAGTTCGCGAAACTCCTGCACCATCCCTTCCAGCATTAGATTCAGCTTATAGCCTGTGGGTTTGCCTGCCGCAGCGATCGCCGCCGCCTGAAAGTCCATTGGATCGACTCGCTGGTCGGATTGACCTAAGAAGTAAGTTCCCGATTGCAATAAAGCAGAAGGGCCAGAGGTTGCTTGACTGGCTTGTCCGCCATTCCTTGTGCCTTTCTTGCTAGGCATCGCTTTGGCAACAGCAGGTTGCAGAAAAGGCCGCAAATCCTTTTGAGCGCTGAATACCCAACCGATCGTCGTGGCAATGATCAGGGAACAGCCAATCCGCAGGAACACCATCTCCGGCTGATCACGAAATGCTGTCCAGGTGGCCCAAAAGACGATCGGGTTAATAGTGGGAGCAGCTAACAGAAATCCGATCGCTACCGAGGAGGGGACTCCCCGCATAATCAGCCGTCGGGCCACAGGTACATTGCCACACTCACACACCGGAAAAAGAAACCCCATGCAACTGCCAGCTAAGGCTCCTAAGAACGCATCTCGGGGCATCAGTTGCACCAGCTTGCGCTCATCAACAAAAAATTGCAATAAGCCGGAAAACAAAACCCCCAGCAGTAGAAAAGGTACAGCCTCGACCAGCAAGCTGAGGAAAAGGGTAAACGCACTATTTAGCTGAGTCCAGTCCATGCGTTTTCCTACCGCTACGATGCCAATAACCCAGATATTCTACTGTATGTCCTTCGTCCTTCGTCCGTTGTTGTTTGTAACAGTTGCTCATGAATGCCAAATGGCACATAGCCTATGACGTTTTTCCCCATAAACTAAATTGAGTGCCATTCAGTCCCTGGTTAATCCAGCTAATGCATAATCGCAGCAAAACAAGGTACCAGCGACGACGCAGAGAGGAACAGTCAGCAAATTGAGGAAAGGAATGCTGATCAGCCAGAGGCACACAAATCCAAAGGTGGCACTGGCTGGAAACGTTTTCCCCACTACGCCAAGCTTGGCGCGGAAGCTGAACCGGCGCCGCTCCAAGGGTGGATCGATAAAGTCCAGCAGGACAAGCACGATCGCCAGCACCAGCCATCCCGTACTGGCCACCAATCCGCCCAGGGGCAAAACGCTAACCAATAATAGGAGAGGGGCCACGATCGCCAGCAGCACCAGCTTTTTCCCCTGAAAGGCGATCGCTCGCCAGACATCCTTCAGAGCACGGCCCAAACTCATGGTGCTGCTGGGCAACTGCTCCATGCGGTGACGTTCCACCTGTTCCGCCAGATTGCCGTACCAGGGTGCTCCCACGATCGCGCCAAATTGCACCAGCAATAACCCCAGAATCATGAATAAGGCGATTGCCAATATTGCCTGCAAAATATCATCCAGAAAACCCACTCCAGCTGGTATCCAGCCTAAAACCTGACTTAACCAGGGAGGTAACGTGGCAACCCAGGCCGCAGTTCCAGCAGGTAGGCCGGTACTTAACTGCGAGATGAACTGCCACCCCGGAACCAGCACTCCCAGATAAAGCAGCACCCCCAGAACGATATTCACCCCGATCGGCATGATCACCAGGCTCAAGAGGCGCGGCGATCGCAACAACAGCAACAGCGCTTCCAGGGGATAAGCCACCCCCGCTGACAAATCTTTGGGAGCCTGGAGTAGACGTTGAAACAAACTGATTTCTGTCTTTTGAGCCATTGCGATCGTTGAAAAGGTAGGCCAGAGGGGAGCGTTCTCAGGCTAGCACTTGTAAGGAGTGATGGGGTGAGTGAGTGGGATGATGAGTGGGTGGATGAGTAGGTGGGTGGAGGGGTAGATGGGTGGATTACTGCTGATTGCTCTGGTTGGGTTGTTTCTGAGTCTGTGGATTGTGGTGCCCGGATTCAATATGGTGCTGTTCCGGTTGTCGGTGGGGGCACCAGAGGTCAGTGCCTGGTTGATTGGGGTCAATGGGATGGTCGTGGTGCTGGCATTGGGGCGGGGGCGATCGAGCACTCGGCTGCGCGTCAACATGAATAACCAGGTATCAACTCGCGCTTTACGACTGTCATAGCGTTCAGCAATGCGCCAGACCTGAGAAAATACATCCAGCACTACCTCTTCCGCCTCTTCTTTAGACCCTAAGCTTTTGAAGGCCACCGCATACAGCACACGAGCATAGCGATCGTACAACTCTGCCAGAGCCGTATCATCCTGTTGAGTAATCCTCTTGATCAGTGAGGAGTCATCGGAAACGGGCTGAGATACCATCTGGCAGACGCTTTGCCTCCGTGGGCCGCTGGTTTTCCGTTCACCCGAAGCAGCCGTCAAGCAAACTGTTGAGGCAGTGTTGCACTTTGTTTCTACCAGAGGTGAATATTGTTGTCCATTTAATCACACCGCAACGGCATTTCCATAGTTTCTCGCCAAAGGTAGATGATTTGGGCTGAGAAATGTAATGGAGACCGGATGAGGAGTGACAGGTAAAGGGGGCGAAGGGAGCATAGTACTAAACAGTCAGAATCCAGGAACTGCGATTTTGGGCACTGACAAAGGCAGAAGGAACCACATTCAGGTTCATGCCCAGGGATTTGAAAGCGGCTCGAATAGCTGTTGCGTGGGCAGATTCGGTACTACCAATGCTGGCTCCCGCTGTGATTAGAGCCGGGGTTTTCAGTCTGGCCACTTCCTGGGTATAGGCGATCGCCGCATCCGTTTCCAGAGCCAGGGCTAACTACGACGCAACTTAGAAAACTTGACAAAGCAACGGGACGACAGTGGATCCAAATTCAAAGACTCGCGTTTCATAAAAATAATTCCTCCCAATTATCAGCAGAAAAAGACAAAGAATCCTATGAGCAAGCAGTTGCAGAGCCAAACTCTGATGCAGTCTCCTTGCTCTCAAGGACAAACAAACAGCGATCCAGTGCAAAAGTACAGTGACGGAGAACTTAACTGGCGGTGAATCAAATGACTATGTTTGCAGGTCATCCACCAGGAAATACGCCAGGTTCTTCAGTTTGGATCTCCGAAAGGAAAAATTTCTTGTGGCTGCCTCACATTCCAGGTAAAAAAGGGTTTTCATCGAGGTAGCAGGTTGAGTGGCTGATTCTTTCCTTTTTCTTACTCACGATCGCTCCTGGCCCCACAGCCTAATCGTATGATCCAGACTACTGCTGACGATCCACTGACCATCCTGACTAGAAGCAACTGAGGTAACGGCCTAAGTATGTCCGGTCAAGATAGTAAGTAACTCCCAGGTGCCGGAGTTCCAGATGCGGACGGTACGATCGCGGCTGCCACTGATGAGATAGTGACCATTGGGAGTGAAAGTCAGTGAAGTGATGGCTCCCTGATGCCCCGTCAGCAAACGGCTGGAGCGATCAGATTGAGTTGTCTGATCGGCCCAGCACTGAATCATGCCATCTTCCCCACCAGCGGCAAAGGATTGGTTGGTTGGGTGCAGGGCGATCGCGGTGCTGACCTTGACGCTCATCCCGCTAACGCTTCGCGTATAGCAGGAGATTCCCCGTTCACAG
>NZ_JBRAGO010000141.1:0-8968 GCF_052746595.1 Leptodesmis sp. | reverse complement strand
TGCCTGAGTCACCTCTAGGGGATTGGCGATCGCACTTCCTAATGCAAAATTAGGAGTTGATCGCTGTCCTGAAGCGAGAGCTGCCAGAGTTCGGGGAAAGGGAGACTGACTACAGATCAGGTAAGCTGTTGCCAGACCTGCAGGCCCCTGAACCGCCCAATCGACTCCCAGGGGCAAGGTGGGTAACGTCACGCTATCACCGGGAGCTAGGGTAGATTCAGTAGTGGGTGACTCTGAGGGGCGGTGCGGGGTTTGAATCATGGGAATGTGGATCGGCACCAGTTGGTTGGAACTATTGAGGGTAATCAACAAGAGATAGAGGGGACGATCGCCATAATTTTCTACCCGGTACCGGATGCGACTTCCGGCAGCGAGTTGAGCGATCGCATCAGCGGGAACGGGCAACTCCTTGAGTTTCTGAGCGATCGCCTGGGGGTGACGAACGGTATCCTGCCGGGTCAGAGGCTTTTCCTCAGGGGTAAGCAGTTCCAGAGTGACGCGCACTCCCAGTCGCGACGTTTTATCGTTGGTTGTCAAGTTCAACCATTTGTTGGCTAACAGCGTCTGCAATTTGGGCACCAGACGGCGCACGGCCCGCTTAATGGCTTCTCCACCTTCCCCCGTTGTGTTGAGAATAATATCGCGGCCTTGAGAAAATAATCCGTAACTGATGGTAGTCGGGGGAGGGGTAGCCAGGTTGCTGAGAGTCGCTGTGGGTAGGGATGCTAACCGAGTGACTTCGGCTGTGGGAATTTTGCTGAGCAGGCAATCGGCAGGACGTTCTCCGGCGATCGCCGAAGAAATATGGGGAATCGAAGAGAGCGCACTGATGGCATCCACCCGTTCAATTCGTTCCAGATTGTCATCCAGGGCTACGATGAGGCCAACATGTCGTGGCAGCACCCGAACAGACTCCTGCACCCCCTGTCCGACCTTAACCTCGGTTGACTGATCAATAAAATCGGACAACTGATCCGGCTGATACAGTTTTGCCCTGGCCGTTACCCCTTCACGGGTAATGATCTGAACCTGTACTGGGGCCGCAGCCGTTGATGAATCCTGTGATTGCAGGGTCAGCAAGGAGTTTGCGCCGTAGTATTCCATCAGAGCGGCAGGTAATCCTCCCAGCCAGAGATGGATTGTTTTTCCAGGTTCCTCAACCTCAATCACAACCCCATCGGCTCCCGGCATCACCGGATTGCAGAAGTAGGGAGTGAGTCCGGAATCCTGACTCCTTTGTCCACTGAGTTGCGGCTGTTGTTGGTTCGTTAACTGGCCAATTTGTTGATTTGCCTGAGCCAGACTGATCTGAATCGTGCTAGCGGGTAAACTTTGCCACAGGGTTTGGGTCAGGGTGTAAGTGAATAATCCGGCAGTGAAATGGCTCCAGTGAACTTCCGTAGCCAGTTGCCCCGCTCTTAACACCACTCCCGGAAAGGGATCCGTTTGGGATGCGGTAATTTTCTGATCGCGGCTTCCCCCCAATTGTTTCGCCAATTGTTGCTGAAATGCCACTTCTGCGGCCCTGGGCTGGGCCATTGAGGGATTAGGAAAAGCCCGTACGCGTAAGTTTCCTTGCAGGGGATGCCCTGGATAGTGATAGCTGGTATCCAGAATGGTCGTCACCTGATCCGTTTTCAGCGATCGCAGCAACAGCCTCAGTGTTTCCTCCAGAATGTCATTCACCAGCGGTGTTTCACCCTCTGGAACAGTTGCCTCTGCTGTAACCAGACTGGCTTGAGTGGAGCCTGGTGTTTTCCCGGCCACGGTACTCCCCAATCCGCTGAAATGAAACACCACTCCATCACCCGATCGGGCCTGCCGCATGAGATGTTCCACAAAGGCAGTTTCGATCGCAGCACGAGTCGCCTGCTGATCTGTCAGGGTAAGAATATCTGCCGCTTTCAGCCCAAAGCGATGAATTAGTAACTCCCGTTGCAGTTCTACATCCGTCACACATCCTGCCAACCCTGAGCCTGCCGGATATTGATTAATTCCCACCAACAGCGCCAATCTGCGTTCAGTGGGAGCCGCCAGTACCGCTCCATAGCCCCTGCTCAGGGCTGCCAGGCCCAAATCACTGGCCCCCCAGCCGGCCAGCACCATCCCCACCTGTTGCAAAAATTCCCGCCGCGTTATGCCCATAGCCTTATTGACCCATTACCCATTACCCTATTCCCTATTCCCTATTCCTCACTTCCTGTTCCATTTCTTATGCCCTATTGGTTAATGAAATCCGAACCTGCGGTTTATAGCATTACGGACTTGGAACGCGATCGCGAGACTCTTTGGGATGGAGTTCGCAATTACCAGGCACGTAACTTTTTACGCTCTATGCAGCCTGGAGATTTAGCGTTCTTTTACCACTCTAATGCCACTCCTCCCGGTATTGTTGGGGTAATGGAAGTAATGCAAGCGAATGTTGTGGATCCTACCCAATTTGATTCTAAAAGTAAGTACTATGATCCCAAGTCCACCCCAGAGTCTCCTCGCTGGCAAACTGTGACGGTAAAGTTTGTAGCGGCGTTCCCTGAAATGATGACGCTGGATCAACTACGGCAGGAATTCAGTCCGGATGATCTGTGGGTGGTGCGGCAGGGAAATCGGCTCTCGGTAATGCCTGTGCCAGAGGCAATCGCGGAAAAGATTTTGCACCGGGCGAAGAGCTGATGGCAAGCTATGATGTGACTGCGGAAGCCGTGCGTAGCGATGGTCGAGATGTGCGGGACTTTACGTTGGAAAGTCTGCGAACTCTTATTGGCACGTATTTCAGGAAACCACACCATTCTCCGGCACTCTCCGTGACAATTAACTGCCTCGATAGGTGCTGTAAGACCAGGGAGAGGCCAGAAGCGGAACGTGGTAATGACGGCTGGGATCGGCGATGCCGAATTGAACGGGAACGCGATCGAGAAATGGCGGTTGCGGCAGGGTACTGTCTTGGGCAGCAAAGTAGGAGCCGATCGCGAACTCCAGTTCATACACACCTGCGGTGAATTCGTCTCCCGTCAGTAGCGGCGCATCGGTACGACCATCAGCATTAGTGACGACAGTTTTAATCAACGTCTTCTGTCCTGATTTCGGTTGGATTGACCAGAGGGCGATCGTCAGGTTGGCCGCCGGACATCCATGCACAGTATCGAGCACATGAGTAGTGAGTTTGCCAGACATGATCAGGAGAAGAGGGTAAAGCGTGGAAGACGTTTGCCAGCATGATAAGCCATAAAAGTTTGGGGAGGCTTGGACTATGAAACTGTCAGAAGAAGATGCTGCCTTGTTCTACGAACTGATGTGGGCGCTGCAGTTCTACCTCAAACAACAGCTGAACTTGTTGCCTGAAATTAAAACTTTACAGCAATACCCAGCAATACACAGCAATACATTGATGCTTCAGTAGAAGACAAGGTTCAGGTGCGTGAAGCCCTTTATGCTCACCCCAATCTGATTGATGAGTTTTTGCAAGACAATCCATCAGGATTTTCAGAGGACAAGTTAGCCATCATTGCGCAGTGGAAACAGTTCATCGCTGGCGATTTTTATATTGAGCAAATACTTAAGAAGTATACGATTTTCATTGGTCAAGACGATCTGGTGTATGGGGTAGTGGGGTTGCAGGAAGAGTTGGAAGATATCTTTTACATAGCCCAATTACCGCTGCTGGTGAAAGCGGTGTTATTGCCCTTTAAGGACAGGATTATTTATGATGGTCTGTTTGAGGGCTATAACATTTACTTTGGTAGCGGCATTTCTGGAAATTTGAAGGAAATTTACCTAACGGCTAAGCAACAAGGCGATATCATTGAAACCTTAGCTGAGTCCCCCGCTCGATCTGTTACTTCTACTCCTGGTAAACCCTTAAAAGATTGGACTCCAGAACTGGCAGAACTGTTAGCCACAGCCAGCAAATTGAAAGGCGGGGGTGGCCAACTTGCCATTAACAGCTCCGTCTTTAGCCTGATTAAAACCAGTATTGAACTGGGTCAGGCAGCGGTTTCCCAATCTGAAGATGACCAGCAGCTCTGGAAATTGTTGAGCAAAGTGGAACAGGCTGTACGGAAGGTAGAACGATGCTTATATCGTCAATAACGCAGATTTTCGGTTTTGTGGCATAGTTCAAGATGCTTCATTAAACGGTGGTTCACTCATGAGCTGCCAGTCATACCTGATCTCCATGAAACCTGATTCTCCATCTCCTCTTTCTTCTTCTCTTTTCGCATCTCTCTGCACGATCGCCCTGCTTGCCGCTCCTGCCCAAGCCCAAGCGAATCTTTATGTTGCCTATCCCCCTAACACTCACGAAACAACGGCTAACCAGATTTTTTTAATTGGTACGGCTCCCAAAGGAGGAGTTGTGCAGGTGAATGGGCAGGCGATCGCCCGTAATGCCGCTGGTCATTTTGCTCCCAGTTTTCCCCTGCAGCCAGGAAAGAATGAATTTGTTGTTACCTATGGCGATCAGCAGGTGAAGTTGAACGTCACTCGTATCTCTCCTAGCCCTCAGTTAAACAGTCTAGCCTTTGCGAAAGATTCTCTGACTCCTGCCGTCCCGCTGGGTCGCTTACCGAAGGAGTGGATTTGTTTTGGGGCGATCGCACCGCAAGGAGCAACCGTGAACGTGCAACTGGCTGATGCTGGATCCTTTCCCTTGCAGCCGCAAACCCGCTCTGTAGACCTACCACCCAACTCCGCTGTGCTCATCCAGCAAAACCAACCTATACCTGTTGTTGCTCCTAACGCTTACCAGGGGTGTATTCGGGTAGCAACGGCAAAGAATTTAGGGAAACCTAGCTTTGAACTGACTCTGGCCGGAACCACAACCCGTCAAGAAGGCCCAGCAAGTGTCCAGATTTTATCTCCTACTCAGTTAGAGGTAGCCGAAGTAACTGTCGATGCTGGAACTGCTCGGACTGGCCCCAGTACAGATTATTCCCGGTTAACTCCCCTCCCCAAAGGCACCCAGGCTACCATTACTGGCTACGAAGGGGATTGGGTGCGCCTGGATTATGGTGGCTGGATTAAGCGCAGCGAAGTCCAGGTTCGTCCAGCATCAGTCCCCCCATCTTCGCTGATTCGCAGCATTACTTCCCGCCAGGTAGGCAATTGGACGGAGATTATCTTTCCCCTACAAGTTCCGGTGCCGGTGAGTGTGCAACAGGGCGATCGCGCGTTCACCCTGACCCTGCACAACACGACTGCCCAGACAGACATGATTAAACTCAGTACCGATCCCCTCATTGCTCGCCTGGATTGGCAACAGGTGCAACCCGGTCAGGTGCAGTATGTGTTTAATCTCAAAACAAACCAGCAATGGGGTTATCGGTTGCGCTACGAGGGAACTAGTTTGGTTCTGTCGTTGAAACATCCGCCGCAGGGGCGATCGGGGGTCAGGGATCGGGGATCGGGTAGAAGTCAATCTAAGCCTTTAAAAGGAATTAAAATTTTGCTGGATCCGGGGCACGGGGGGCCAGAGGATTCAGGCTCGAAGGGACCAACAGGATACCCGGAAAAAGATGTGACGTTAAAGGTTTCTAAATTACTCAGCAAGGAATTGCAGCAACGGGGCGCAACCATCCTGATGACTCGCACCGAGGATGTGGATTTGGGGTTGAAAGAACGGGTGGAAATGATCGACCGGGAACAACCCGCGATCGCGCTCAGCCTGCATTACAATGCTCTTCCTGATAATGGTGATGCCCTCAATACGAAAGGAGTCGCCACTTTCTGGTACAATACCCAGGCCCACAGTTTGGCCATGTTTTTGCACAATTATTTGGTGAGAACTCTGAAGCGCCCTTCCTATGGCGTTTTTTGGAATAACCTGGCACTCACCCGTCCTACGGTGGCTCTCTCGGTGTTGCTGGAACTGGGGTTCATGATCAATCCCGATGAGTTTGAGTGGATTGTTAACCCAAAGGAACAACAGCGATTAGCGAAGGTTTTAGCCGATGGGGTGGTGGAGTGGTTTAGCAGCCGAAATGGGTTGAGTCAATGAATTTGCAAAAAAAATTCGTCAATCGTAAATGTTGCCCCTGAAATTGATGTCGTAAACAAAGATTTGGCCTATCTCTTTTCGAATTTGAAAGATAACTCGAATATTGCCAACACGGAGCCTGGAGAATCCTTTCAATTCACCTTTGAGTTTTTTGATGTCAAGTTCTTCGGGGGGTAGACGTTTTGAGTTTCAAGGCAGGTCTTGAGAATGCCAATTTTAGTCAAAATAGTTTGTCGAATGTTGCTGTCTAATTTGTCCAGGAATTTGTTTGCTGCTTTACTAATCTTGATCTTCATGAGCAAACCAACCTGAAATATCAACGAAATCGTCGTCTTCGTAATCCTTTGGATCGAATGTTGCTTCTATATCAGCCTGTTCTGCGTCATCCACATAAGGCAGTAGCATCTCAAAGAATTTAAACCACTGTTCGCGCAGCACTTCACGAACGCTTTCCTTAATAATGGCTTTAAGCATTTGGGCATCCAGAATATTGACAGGATCCATACGTTTTTACCTACTTTGCTGAAGTTCTAGCGACATCGTTAGAAATTTACTCCAATTGATGAACATTGATCCCCGCTCCTTCTGTTTCCATGCTGTCGAGGGTTTGCCAGATGCGGTTCAGGAGGGCATCGAGCCCCAGACGGGTGGCGGCGGAGATTTGAAAGACAGGCGCGTGGCTGAGTTGTTCCAGCTTTTGGGTGAGAGCTTCCAGATCATCTCCGGTTTTGTCCAGAGTATCCAGTTTGTTTAAGGCCAGAATTTGCGGGCGATCGCTGAGTCCGCGTCCATACGCTTGCAGTTCGTCCTGGATCATCTGGTAATTGGCGATCGGATCTTCACTGGTGACATCAATTAGATGTAGCAACAGGCGAGTCCGCTCAACGTGGCGCAGGAAATCGTGACCTAGACCAATGCCTAAATGTGCCCCTTCAATCAGTCCTGGAATATCGGCAAAAACGGTACCATCACCGCTGGGTTTCCGCACTACTCCAAGGTTGGGCACCAGGGTAGTGAAAGGATAATCGGCAATTTTGGGACGAGCCGCAGAAACCGCTGCAATTAGAGTCGATTTGCCAGCATTGGGTAAGCCAATAATGCCAACTTCTGCCAGGAGTTTCAGTTCCAGGCGCAAAAATCGAGATTCCCCTGGTAATCCGGGTAAGGCTTTCTCTGGGGCACGATTGGAATTGCTGAGAAAGTGAGCATTACCCAGACCGCCTTTGCCACCCTGAGCCACACATAAGGTCTGATTGGGAGTCACCAGATCGCCTAGCACTGCATCTGTCTCAGCATCAAAAACCATCGTGCCGCAGGGAACTTCAATAATGCGATCGTTTCCCGATGCCCCCGTCCGGTTATTGGGGCCACCTCGCTTGCCATTCTCGGCTTTGAACAGGTGATTATAGCGGAAGTCCAGCAATGTTTGCAGATTTTCCACCGCCTTCAGGATGACAGAACCCCCTCGACCCCCGTTGCCACCCGATGGCCCTCCTGCAGGTACATACTTTTCCCGACGAAAGGCCACCAGCCCATCTCCGCCATCTCCTGCCTGTACCTGAATTTCTGCCTGATCAATAAATTGCATGGGGCCACACTCAAAACCTCTGTCCTGATCATAGACACCAAATGACGGCACAGGACGAACTGCTGTTAAAGTTGCCCCATCTGAATCTATAAGAAATTGATGAAATGGGGATGAAATGGCGGACTGCGGGACTTGTTAAGTGTAAGGTGAAGTAGCCCAGTGGCCTCATCCCACCTTTTTGCTACTATGCCCGATCTGAGTCACTATTACAAAATTCTGGGGATTAAAGCAGGCACATCCCAGGCTGAGGTGAAACAAGCCTACCGGAAACTGGCAAAACTGTGGCATCCCGATCGCTTCTCAAATGATCCAGCTTTGAAGCACCAGGCCGAGGAGAAACTGAAAGCCATTAACGAAGCTTACCAGTATCTTAAAGACTATCAGCCATCTGCTCCTGCTGCGGCAAGTTCTCCTGATACGACCCAGCAGTCTGCTCAGGCATCGGTTTCAACTACATTAACTGGGGCGGAAAAGTGTTACGAGCGAGCTGCCGAATATGGGCGGGCCGGACAGTACAAGGAAGCCCTGGAAGAACTGAGCGTGGCGATTCGACTGAATCCTGATTACGTGCAAGCTTACCGCTATCGGGGCTTTGTCCACTCCATGCTGGGGTTTGAGTTGGGCGCTGAGGCCGATTTGAGAAAAGCCAGGGATCTGGAATGGGAACAAGCCTATGCGGCCCGGAAAGCCAAACGACAAGCGGAAGAGGCAGCCCGCCAGCGCTCTACTGCCCAATCCCAGTCTGCCCGATCGCCGCGATCGTCCTCTCCTCCGCCCCATCCTCCCCACTCCAATCCCCGCTGGCTGCATCTGCAAACCCTGACCGGCCATCAAGGCGGAGTGACCGCGATCGCCCTCAGTGGAGATGGCAGACTGCTGGCCAATGGTAGCCGCGACTGCACAATTAAGCTGTGGAATTTGCGGACTGGTAAAGCCTTTTGTACCCTGTCAGACCACACGGCTGCGGTCACGGCGATCGCCCTCAGTGCTGATGGAAACTTACTCATCAGTGGTAGCGAGGATCAAACCTTGCGATTCTGGCGTATCAAAACTGGAACCCTGCTCCGCACCCTATCAGGGTATGAAGCCGTTTTTACCACCCTGGCTTTAAGTGCTGACCGTCAGCTTTTGGTAGCAGGTGGACAGACTAGCCAAGTGCATTTCTGGTTGTTAAATTCCAATTCCATCACTCACGGAATTTACGACCAGGAAACTCCTGTGTTGTCGGTTGCTCTCAGTCGAGATGGGCGGCAGGTACTCACAGGCAGTAATCGTCACTTGATCGCGATGTATCAGGGCAGAACGGGTGAATTGCTCCGTACATGGGCAGCACACTCTACCTAAATCCGTCGCAGTGCTCCGCCCATAGCCGCAGGCTTGGGGGGAGG
>NZ_JBRAGO010000140.1:0-9062 GCF_052746595.1 Leptodesmis sp. | reverse complement strand
TGAGGCTTCGCATACAGCGCGGGACTTATAGCTCCCCGAACCCCTCAATAGTTAACAAACTGCAAAATACGCGCCAATCTCTGATTGATTCCTGCCATAAAATCACTAAAGCAGGACTGCAAATTATGTCTGGCTTCATTATGGGCTTTGACGGCGAGAAGCCAGGAGCTGGCCATCGCATTCGGGACTTTATTCAAGACACGGGCATTCCGCAAAGCCAATTTAGTTTGCTCCAGGCGTTGCAAAATACCGCTATGTGGACTCGCCTGAAGCAGGAAGGACGCTTACAAGATGGACTGGGTACATTCCACCAGGGAGCGATCATGAACTTTGTGCCTACCCGCCCCGTAGAGGAAATTACCCGTGAATACATTGATGCCTTCTGGGAAATTTATGAACCGGAACCCTACCTGAAGCGCACCTTCCGCCATTTCATGATGATGAACGGCTGGCGGGGTAAGAGCGATCGCCCCATTACCAGAGCCGAGTGGAGGCTATTCATGAAATTGCTATGGCGGCAAGGCATTGTGCGATCGGTGCGATTCCGCTTCTGGTGGCAATTGGTGGCGATCGCCCTGTTCAAACCTCGCCTGCTGGTGGAATACCTGGCAATTCTGGGGATTGGCGAACACTTCTTCAACTACCGCTATGAGGTGAGAGGGCAACTGGAGCAGCAACTGGAAAACCTCAAGGCGATGCAGCAAAAGCAACTGGAAGAGGATATAGAAAACCAGGAACATGCAATGGCTTCTGGAGCGATCGCAACCGAATTGACCGCTCAGGCTCGTTAATTCATCTACAAAAATTGGGTGGGCAACTGCCCACCCAGCTTACATCCTGCATTCAATTGGACTTTACTTATTGGGTTGAGGAGTCAGCCGCAGATAAGGCTTGATCTCTGTAACCCCTTTGGGAAACTTCTGCTTCGCTTCTGCCGTAGGAATAGAAGGAACCACCACACAATCGTCTCCATCCTTCCAGTTCACTGGAGTAGCGACACTGTAATTATCGGTTAATTGGAGAGAATCAATCACCCGCAAGATTTCTTCAAAGTTGCGCCCGGTGCTGGGGGGATAAGTAATCGTCAGCCGTAGCTTCTTCTGAGGATCGATCACAAACACAGTGCGAACCGTCACTTGTGCGTTAGCATTGGGATGGATCATGTCATAGAGATCCGATACCTTCTTGTCTGCATCTGCCAGGATTGGATAGTTGACTGTTACATTCTGAGTTTCGTTAATGTCACCAATCCAGCCTGCATGAGAGTCTACATCATCAACACTGAGGGCAATCACTTTCACATTGCGCTTGTCAAACTCAGGTTTGAGCTTTGCTACTTCACCCAGTTCAGTGGTGCAAACTGGAGTATAGTCAGCCGGGTGAGAAAACAACACAACCCAGCTATCACCCGCCCAATCATAAAAATTAATTTCGCCTTCGGAAGACTGTTGAGTAAAGTTTGGAACGGTATCACCAAGGTGAAGAGACATAACCGATTAATTCCTTGTACTTCTTTTCAGGTTGCAAGAGTTGCACTGAAAAATGCATTCTTAATAATGCCATAGAATCCCGGTTACCCGGTCGGAGTTTAGATCTATTCATGATCACCTAATAAAATTCGAGGAAACATCATAATATCTTCTCTGTTTTAGTAGAAAATACCTTGGAGCGATCGCGGCAGAGATTAGCTCAAAAAGTTACCCTAGCAACTGAAGTTGCAGCTATGGCGAGAAAACCAGCCAACGCAGGTTACTGAAAATCTTGATTGTATTGAGTCTGCGTCAACAGAGTGGGTGAGTGTAGTCGCGGTTTTAACCGCCAGATGCTTTATGGAAAATTGGAATAAATTAAATCCTGAATTCAGAACTTAAAATTCTCCTTCCCTATCCCCTGTTATTATTGGACTCGTAACCTCCCTTCTTCACCTGGGGCTGTAGCTCAGATGGATAGAGCGAGCGCCTCCTAAGCGCTAGGCCGCGCGTTCGAGTCGCGCCAGTCCCGTCACTAAGAAAGCCCCTAAACAAGAGATGCGATTCCATGTGAAAAAATTTTAGGGCAATTGAGAGACATTGCTTGGGAAATTGAATACAACTAAACTAGCTTCCAGTTGCCCTAAGAATAAGCAAGTCCTTAGAAATAAGCCATTCCCCTGATGAAGCCTAGACTCGGAAAGAGTTAATCGCCCCCAAACTTAAGGCTGCAGCATGGGCTCTGAGACCTACTAAAGGAGAAGTTCGGTTTGAAATGTCTCTGGGTGGGTATGATGTAGCCGACATTTCGCACTTCCAACTGATACATTGAAATTAATACAGAGGTTCTATTTCTCAGATGAGGATTGGGTAAGATTAGGAGAGTCAAGGCTTAGAGGGTATGGCGTGATCGGGCAATTTGCCAACTCAGAAGAACCACTGGAATTAATCCCACCAAAATAATCAACAAGGCCGGTAGGGCCGCTTCAGCGAGTCGTTCATCAGAGGCCAGGTTGTAAACCCGAATCGCCAGCGTATCAAAGTTAAACGGACGGATGATCAACGTGGCGGGGAGTTCCTTCATCACATCCACAAACACCAGCATTGCCGCTGTCAACACCCCTCCCCTTAATAGCGGAGCATGAACCCGCCATAAAGTTGTCAATGAACTGTGGCCTAAGCTGCGAGATGCATCATCTAGACTGGGCTTAATTCCCGTGAGACTGGATTCTACACTGCTAAAAGCTACGGCGAGAAAGCGGACGAGATAGGCATAAATCAGGGCAGCGATCGTCCCACTCAACAGCAAGCCGGTAGAAAAGCCCAAGGTCGATCGCACGACTGCATCGATCGCTCCATCCAACGCGCCTAACGATACCAAAATCCCCACTGCAATTACCGATCCGGGGACAGCATACCCCATCGCCGCTACCTGAGTCGCCAACCGCATTCTCCGCCTGGGATGCACGCGCAAACCATAAGCTAACAGCACCGAGAGGAAAACTGCGATCGCCGCCGCCAACACCGCTAGAGTGATACTGTGAACCGCAAGGTTCCCTAACTGAGGTTGAGAGCCTGCCGGGGCAGCCGTTGGAAAATCCTGATCTGAGTTGGATGTAGCAGGTTCCAGGGCCATCATCAACAGCACCCCTCCTGGAATCAGCAGGCCCAGAGTGACGGGCAGCAAGCAGAACAGGAAAGCGGCGATCGCTCGCCAGGAAACCAATTGGTAGCCCGGCAGCTGATGAATGGCATTGGCTGTTTGATAATACCGGGCCTGCCCGCGTGACCACCGTTCCAGGCCAATCAGACTCAGCACAAATAACAGCAACAGAGCAGAGAGTTGCATCGCGGCTGGCCGTTCTCCTAACCCAAACCAGGTACGGTAGATGCCTGTGGTGAAGGTATCCACGCCAAAAAACTGCACCGTGCCAAAGTCATTCAGAGTTTCCATTAAAACCAACGCCAATCCTGCTGTCATGGCAGGCCGAATCAGTGGTAACGCAATGGTGAAAAAACTCCGCCACGGGCTACAACCCAGGCTGCGACTCGCTTCCAGAGTACATACGGCTTGCGATAGAAAGGCCGTTCGAGCCAGCAAATAGACATAGGGGTACAGGGTTAAAGTCAACATGACAATCGCGCCTGCCAGCGATCGCACATTGGGAAACCAATAATCCTGCATATCCTGCCAGCCAAACCATTGTCGGAGAGCAGTTTGTACTGGCCCATAATACGCCAGCAACTCCGTATAGACGTAGGCCAGTAAATAAGCTGGAGCCGCCAGGGGTAACAATAAGGCCCACTCAAACACTCGCCGGCCGGGAAAGCGGCACATCGTTACCAACCAGGCCGTACTCACTCCGATCACAATCACCCCAATCCCGACTCCCACCATTAACCCCAAGGAGTTCACCAGATAAGTTAGTAGTACCGTCGCGACCAGATGATTCCAGGTCGCCGTAGAGTTCACGAACAAACCTGCCAAAATCACCAACACCGGAGCCGCAATCAACCCCGCGATCGCCAGCACCAACCCCATCCATCCAATGAATTTCCCTCGCTTCACCCGCGATCGTGCCAATCCCAACCTGTAACCTGTCCCTTCACCCATTCACTCATCCACCCACCTACTCACCACCCCACCCACCCCTTCATCCCTTCACTCCTCCACCCTCTCCCGTCTCTAACTGAGAAGAATTCCGATATTTACTGTACTATGAGGCCAGAATTATTGATGATTAATCTCAATAAACAGATCCGTCATAATGACATTAACATTCATGGAGCAGTCTGAAATTTTACGTCTGGACACCGTCACCAGACAATTCTCGAAACACCTATCTCCCGCCGTCAATCAGGTTTCCTTCAGCCTGCAAGCCGGACAGATCCTGGCCTTACTGGGAGAATCGGGCTGCGGTAAAACCACTCTACTGCGCCTGATTGCCGGATTTGAACAGCCTCAGAGCGGCTTTATTGAGTTAAATGGTCGGGTGGTTGCGGGTCAAGGCCAGTGGGTTCCTCCAGAACATCGGAATGTGGGGATGGTGTTTCAAGACTATGCCCTGTTCCCCCATCTGACCGTCGCCCAAAATGTTGCCTTTGGGCTGACACAACCGCGTCGAGGTGGTCATACGCGCTATTTGTCACAACCACTCCGGGAACTGGTTGCTGATGCGATCACCCTCGTCGGCTTGCAGGGACTAGAAGACCGCTACCCTCATCAACTATCGGGTGGGCAACAACAGCGAGTCGCCCTAGCCCGTGCGCTGGCTCCCCGTCCGGCCCTGATTTTGTTAGACGAGCCCTTGAGTAATCTGGATGCTCAAGTGCGGTTGAGATTACGAGAAGAAATTCGGACGGCCCTGAAAGCCACTGGCACATCAGCCGTGTTCGTTACCCATGATCAGGAAGAAGCTCTATCGATCGCAGATCGGATGGCCGTCATGCGCCACGGGTGGATTGAACAGTTAGATACTCCAGAAATGATTTATCAGCATCCCGCCTCCCGCTTCGTGGCTGAATTTGTGACTCAAGCCAACTTCCTGCCCGCCGTTCTCAAAGACGAAGTATTCGAAACCGAAGTCGGTTATTTTTCCATTCCGAACCCCTCTACAATCCAAAATCCAAAAGCCGAAATCCAAAATGGTACACGCACAGACTTGATGATTCGCCAGGAAGACCTCCACCTAGAGCCTGATGAGGCTGCTCCTGTGGTCATCCGCGATCGCCAATTTTTAGGTCGAGAGCATCGCTATTGTTTACTAACGCCCTCCGGACGGGAACTTCATGCTCGCACCACACATCAACGCTTGTTGCCTGTGGGAACCCGCGTTAAACTCAGCGTGGCAGCAGCGGCTTTACAAATCTTCCCTTGTCAGGATTAAGTTTTCTTGACAAGTAGAGTCAATAGATCTAAACTGAAATTTTACTCATCAAATAGGCTTGCTGAATCTGCGATCGCCACTCCATCACTCGATTTCTCAGTGGTTCCGCTAACCAGCGATCGTACTGAGGATAAATTGGTAAACGTGGGGCTAACTGCCAACCTGCCGTTTGTAAAATGCTGGCTAATTCTGCATCCACAGGATGAGGATAGTCGGGATTGACTTCATCTCTGGGGCCAATTCCTCCCAGATCTCTAGCTCCAGCATCCAGGCAAGCCAGCAAATGAATGGAATTCTGAACCAAATTCGGCGGCACCTGTAAGGTAATATCCTCTGGCAGAACTTGGCGAGCGATCGCTACCACCTCTATGAGTTCCTCCGGACTACACCCCTTATGATTCCATACCTCCTCCCGTCCGGGACTGTAAGGTTGGATAATCACTTCCTGAATATGTCCCCATTGTTGATGCATTTGGGCGATCGCGTTTAGGGTTTCCAGGCGATCGACGGCTGTTTCCCCAATTCCTACCAGCAGCCCTGTAGTAAACGGAATCTGTAATTCTCCAGCCCAAATTAATTGTTGCAATCGGAGTTCTGGCACTTTGCTGGGAGCAAATCGGTGAACGGTGTCCAGCAGCGTAGGAGTCATCTGCTCCAGCATCAATCCCATTGAGACGTTAACAGCTTGCAAGCGCTGCATTTCCTCAAAGCTGAGTGGCCCCACATTCGTATGAGGCAAAAATCCCAGGGAAAGCGCCAATTCACATAAGGCATAAATATGCTCAAACCAGGCAGCCCGACGAGTACTCTGAGGATGCACCTCACCGCTCAGGATCAAAATCTCAATGATCCTCATCCCCCATCCCCCATGCCCCATCCCCGCTCCCTGATTTTGCAGCGATCGTAGGACTTCCTCTGCCGCCTGAGCCGTTAACCAGGAATCCTCTCCCGGATCTCGCCGAAAGTTGCAATAGGCACAGCGATTGAAACACTCATAGGTAGGAACCAGCGTGTAGGCCGGACTGTAAGTTACAGTTCGACAACCCACACTCGCAGAAACTTGAGCAGACATCAGGAAAACTATGAATTATGAACTGCAAAACCCAATTCATCATTCATAACTCATCAGGCCCCTTCAAAGCACCAGAATCTTTTCTTCTCCCTGGTAGCTTCTGCATTTGGCATAGATATTCTTAACATGAGTCTTCACGGTATTCAGACTAATTTGCAGAATTTTGGCAATATCCTGATACGTATATTCCTTACGTAACAGTATCCAAACTTCTGCTTCACGTTCCGTCAGGTCATATTTTTTCTGCTGGATCCGCATCTCTTGTTCCATCACCTCATCACAATTTTCCAGGAATACCACAATGAAGGATTGATCAACAGAAAATCCAGTTGGGGTTTCGCTTGCCTGTTGTGCTGGGGAAAGTGGATTGACCGTAGATAGGGATTGTGGCGTTGAGGCGGATACCAGCCAACGAGCACTGATCCGTAGGGAGATATTACCGGACCGTCCGTCTCTAATAAAAAGAGACGCCAGGTTTGGAGCACTATCTCGAATTAAGCGATAACAAGCCTCAGCAACCGAATCTGGCACATTAGCCGTAGCCAGGTCTACACCCATGTGGGTCTGGCATACCTCCTTCGCCTTGGAATTCCAGTAAATCGGTTTCAGACTGCGGGACACAACCATCACCCCCTGAGGCAACAATTCCAGCACACTACTCCACATTGCTCCCACATCAAGGGGAACTGCAGAAGGACAGGCGGAAAAACTGGAGGCGGCTTTCTGTCCAGACAGATAGCTGGAAGAACGACGGGCCGCAAGCCGGGGAGTCTTACCATCGATCAGCCGCTGGGAGGCTCGATACCTGGACAACGACCCAACTGAGGAATAGAACTCGGAGGAGGGGGCAAAAACGGGGGCAGTCATAACTAATAATCTCCTAGCAAACTGAGATTATTGTGAAGCTTGTTCCCATGAAGGCACAATGAGCGCTCCGCAACCGGCACAAAAGGAATGAAGAAGGATCATTTCAGCTGCAGAAAGATGAAACAGGGTGAAGTAGAGTGAAGTTTTTGTTTTCCCACCTTCCCCTTGAGCGAACGGGTAGTTAATAATGATGTCTAATTTGCAGCAAAAGCACTTCCTTCAACCGCAATCCAGCGGTGAGAGGCACAGGAAATCCTTTAACTTCACCTTTAGTCTCTACATTGCGGATTCTCATCTGAAATCCCTGAAAAGTACTCACCCGTTTGCGGCAATTTTTCTTTCACGTCCGTTAAATAAATTACTGTCGTTCCTTCCCTACAGCACTTTTACATCCCCTTGCAAACACTTGAATGAAATCCTTTAAATCAAGTTCTGACTTGAGTCTTGCCTTGGAGCCAGAAAATCTGGATCATTTTTTTCTTCTGAACATCAACAGGAATACATCTCAGCTTTACTAGAGCGGGGTGGTCTAACTCGTCGTCGGGCTGAGTGCTTCGTGCGGTTGTGGGCTGATTTATTGTTGAAGGAGAGCCTGCGATCGCCCCAACAAACACCCACACCGTTGACTCAGCTTCACCCAACGGATGGTCTGGTTTCCTGTACTCACCGGGAAGCAGCGGAACTGTTTTATGGCGATCAGAATCGCGGGAGCAATCGAGCTGCCGGCATGATGATCGATCAATTAGTAGCTCTCGGATTGCTGGAAAAACGGTTTGATGGCCAAACCCTCTGCCTGAAGATTCGGCCTCTACCTGAGTTAAAGGTAGAGGCTAAACGCCCAGAGCCGATCGTTCTCCAGGCGGATAGCTTTAATCCCCGCACCGATGCAATTCCCGTTGCTGGGCTAATTCGGCAAACCTATGCGATGGCCGCAGACGATACCCCTGCCAGCCCTCAACGCATTGCCCGCATTCTGCGGCAATGGGCACAGGAGTACCCTCTGGGTCTACGAGTGTTGCGCCGTTGCGACAATCTGAATCCTGTTGGAGTGGCTATTCTCTATCCCACCGCCTATGACTCAGAGGAGATATTTTCTCGGCCACCCAGCAAAAGCTTCTATCTCACCTCGAATCTGGAAGTCGATCCGGTCAAAATGGCTCATCCCGGCGATCCAAGTTGTTCATCTATCTATATCCGGGCCTGGATCATCGACCCAACATTCCTGCAGCATCGGTATATTTGTGAATTCCTGCGCGACACCCAGCAGACATTAACGCAAATGCAGGCTGACTTTCCCAACCTTTGCGATCTGTATTCGCCAGTGATTCACCCCCTCTACGAAGAATTAAGAATTGCCCTGGGGTTCCAAAAAACCTGTGAAGACCGAATGCCCTTCTACTGGGCCTATCTTTCCCTCGATCGCTACCTGGCTCTGGATATTGAACAAGCACTCACTAGCTTCAAATTGGCCCACACACCCAGAAATTAAGGTCGCGATCGACCAGTGAGATCGCTTTACATTTCTTTATACAAGGATTCAGACTGGATTTTTTTTAGCACATAAAAATTCCTCAAGTAGCCTGCTGGCTCGTAATTGAATCACTCCTGGAAAAATGAGAGAAAACTTAATTTGCCGCTTTACAAAAAGCAATGAAGAAGTTTAAACTACTGGCAAGCGGTGAAAACCGCCCACATTATTCCAAGCTACATCAAGCACTTATTACGGAACTATGACCACAACCTTACAACGCCAAGAGCGTTCCAACG
>NZ_JBRAGO010000139.1:6889-9105 GCF_052746595.1 Leptodesmis sp. | reverse complement strand
GGCGATTACAAAAAAGCCTGGAGGATCACGGCTTCTATGTGGTCTATTTTGAGGCGGATGAAGAAGATATCGATCCGCAAAATGTGGAATACGTCGACATTTTACTGGCCTGTACGCGGCGGTTTCTGAAAGATATTCGCTCGGCGAATGCGGCTCCAATTCAAAATTGGTTGCGCGATCGCTGGCAGGAACTGAAAGATCTGGCACAGATGGAGGTTGCGATCGATAAAATTAACCTGGAGCAATCTCTCTCCGTGTTTACCAAACTCACGGCCAGCATTCGGGCTGAACCCACTCAACGGGCCAAAATTCGTGACCGGGTAAATCCTCACACCACCACTCTGTTGCAGGCGTTGAATGAGTTCATTGCTGATGCCCGACTGCATTTACCCAATGGCAAAACCAAACTGGCGATGATTGTAGATAACCTGGATCGAATTCCGATTAACTTCCGGGACAATGGCCGCAGCAATCATGAGGAAATTTTTCTCGATCGGAGTGAACAATTGAAAAGACTGGATGCCACATGGGCTATACTGTGCCCATTGCGCTGGTCTATTCCCGCTGGGCAAATGAGGTGCAGGCGATTTATGGCAAAACTCAGGTGCTGCCAATGGTGATGGTGCAGAAACCGGACGGCGCGGTATTTCCAGACGGACTCACGGAACTGCGACGGGCGATCGAGGTACGGGTGCAACCTCATGCCCCTGGCGTAGATCTGGAGACTCAAATCTTTGATAGTCATAACACGTTAGAGCGTCTGTGTCTGGCCTGTGGGGAACATATCCGGGAGTTAATGCAGATGATGTAGGAAGTACTCAACCGGATTGATCAATTTCCCATTGGGGGTGGGCCGTACAGCGGGCGATCACGGAACTGCGGGTGGTGTATCAGCGGACAGTGGAAGAACCGGAGTGGGCGCGGCTGGCTCTGGTGAGTCACCGTCGAGAGATTCCCAACGACAATGAGCACCGCAGTCTGCTACAACGCCGCTGCATTCTGGAATACTGCTGTCTGGATCAGGAGGGGGAGATTTGCACCTGGTATGATGTGCATCCGCTGATTTACAAACTGCAACGGTTTCAGGATGAACTCGCTAAACTGAACTCATGATGGCAAATTCCTTTGGCTGGGATGAGGAGTTACCGCCGGAGACTTGGGAAGAAGTCTACGGAGCTTTGCGGCGTGCTCTGCAACGTAAGCAGGAATTTGGGCTGTTTTTTGTCCAATGCTCTAAAAGTCAGGGGGAAAAGGTTGTCGCGGATTTACGGCGAGATTTGCCGCAGCAGCGCATCCAGGAATTGCACCTGCAGGGAGAAGTCACTACTCTGTATGACCAGATTGCCACCCTCTGGCAGGAACACCCCTTTGATGTGCTGGTGCTGGAAGGGTTGGAAGCCTCCCTCTACGCCTATGAAGACGTGAAACGCTTCAGTGGCTGGAGCAGTGAGGAGATTTACACCTACAGTTGGAAAGGCGTTCCCAAAATTTTGAATCATTTAAACCAGCAGCGAGAACATCTACAAAATGATTTTCCAGCCCGGTTTGTATTTCTGGTGCTGCCCTTTGTCGTAGATTACCTCATCCAGCGAGCCGCCGACTTTCTAGACTAGCGCTCTGGCCTGTTTCGCTTCCCCCCTGACCCTAGAGAGATTATCAAAGAATCTGAGCGATTTGTGGGAGGAGATTACGCTAAGTACTGTACCCTGACTCCTGATGTGCGGCTGAAAAAAATCTTAGAACTCAAGACTTTATAGGAACTGTGTTCGGACTCTGAGAGCAGAGCCAATTGTTTATTTGAACTTGGCTTGCTGTTCGCCGCAGAGAAAGACTATAGAAATGCTCTTACGACTTGGGAGAAGGCCCTAAGAGTCAAACCGGACTATGCCGCCGCCTGGAATAACCGGGGCCTTGCGCTGGATGACTTGGGGCGCAAAGAGGAGGCACTCATGAGTTATGACAAAGTCCTACAAATTCAATCTGGCTTTGCAGGTACTTATTACAACAAAGCCTGCTGTTATGGGTTACAGGAAGAGACTGATTTAGCCCTTGAAACTCTACGACAGGCAATTGACTTGGATGCTAAGTATCAAGACATGGCAAAAACTGACCCGAATTTCGATCGCATTCGCAACGACGCACGATTCCAGGCGTTAATCGAAGAAACGAACGATCGCGACTGATACCGAATGACGGGTGTTCGCTGTCGCATTCAT
>NZ_JBRAGO010000139.1:0-6789 GCF_052746595.1 Leptodesmis sp. | reverse complement strand
GCGTTACTCAGTAACATCCTGATTTTTCTTACTGCGATCGCGATGTTACTCACTAACACTGTCCTATTACCAAGAAAGATCCTGATCTTCCTGGGGGCGATCGCGTGTTACTGAGATCTTCAGCACTGGAAGGAGGTAAGCCTCCATTGTTGGAGAGCTTCACCTTACCTGATCAGTCAACTCTTTCGGGAGCGGCCAGTATTCGGCAAATTCCATTGAGAAGGTGGCCATGCCTTGAGAAAGCGATCGTAACTCACTGGCATAGCTGAACATCTCCAGGAGGGGTACCTCGGCCCAGATAATCGTGTCCTGGTTGCGGGTTTCTGACCCCAGTAATAGGGCGCGACGAGCCAGCAATTTGTTCTGAATGCGTCCGACAAACTCGCTGGGGGTTTCGACTTCCAGCTTCATCATCGGTTCTAAGAGAATGGGATTGGCCTGCCTGAAGGCATCTTCAAACGCCTGTCGAGCCGCGATGCGAAAGACGATGTCGGAAGACTCGGTGGGATGAAAACTGCCGCCCTCCAGAATTACCTTCAGCCCAATCACGGGATAGCCCTTCAGCCAGCCTGTTTTTAAGCCGTCCCGGAAACCCTGTTCGCAGGCCGGAATCCAGGATGGCGGAATCGCCCCCTCCGTCACTCGATTTTCAAAGATAAAGGGTTGATCACAGGGTTCTAAGCGACCGATGACGTGGGCAAACTGGCCATGTCCTGGAGCCTGGCGTTTGAAGGTGTAATCAAAGTCAGCCGATCGGGTAATGGTTTCTCGAAAGGCCACGGCTGGCTTACCAATATAGGCTTCTGCGTGATACTCCCGTTTCATGCGCTCCAGATAGATTTCTAAATGGAGTTCTCCCATCCCCGATAGCAAGATTTTGTGCGACTCCGGATCGGTGCTGACGTGCAAGGTGGGGTCTTCTTTCACAAACCGCTGCAGGGCTTTTGAGAGGCGATCACTGTCCGCTTTACTTTTGGGTGTAATGGCGATTGTCATTACGGGTTCGGGAACTTCCATGCCTTCTAAAAACAAATTGGTACCGGGAGAACACAGCGTATCACCAGCCGCACATTCAATCCCCACCAGGCCGACAATTTCCCCAGCGGCGATCGTGCTTAGTTCCTGACGGCGACCGGCTTCCAGACGCACCAGTCGCCCCACGCGAACAGTTCTCTGGGTGCGGGAATTGTAGAGGCGATCGCCCTGCTTCAGGGTGCCGGAATACAGGCGGGTGTAGGTGAGAGGGCCATACTCATCCTCGGTCAGCTTAAAGCCTAAGCCGACAACTGGTTGGGTGGGGTCAGGGGCAATGGGGACTCGGATGCCAGTGGTGCCATCGATCGCCGTTACTAATTCCCGTTCTGCTGGAGACGGTAAATACAGGCCAATGGCATCCAGTAGATTGTGAACTCCTTTATTCTTGAAGGCCGATCCCATCAGGACGGGAATAAATTCGTGGGCTAAGGTGCCTGCTCGTAGCGTTTCCCAGATCAGGTTACTGGGAACATCTTCTCCGTTAAGCAGTTTGGCTGTGATCGCTTCCGATCGCAGGGAGATTTGATCCAATAATTTGTCTCTGGCGGCTTGAGCCTCTGCCAGCAGTTCTGCTGAGATGGGCCGTTGAATCCAGTCTTCCCCATGTTCTCCCTCAAAGTAGGAAGCGGTCATTTCAATCAGATCAATCACACCCGCAAATTGGGCTTCTAGCCCGATCGGATACTGCACCACTACGGGGGTAACACCCAGCTTTTCCTGAATTGCAGCGACCACTCGAAAGGGATTGGCTCCTACCCGATCCAACTTGTTGATGAAAATAATCCGGGGAATCCGATAGCGCCGCATCTGGCGATCGACCGTAATTGATTGAGACTGCACACCTCCAACACCGCACAGCACCAGCACAGCACCATCGAGTACCCGTAGCGATCGCTCAACTTCGATCGTAAAATCAACATGACCGGGAGTATCAATTAAATTAATCTGGTAATTTTTCCAGAAACAGGTAATTACAGCAGAAGTAATCGTAATGCCCTTTTCTCGCTCCAGTTCCATATAATCCATCGTGGCCCCCGACTCGCTATCTCCACTATGCACTTCATGCATTTTGTGAATCTTTTTTGTGTAGTAGAGGATACGTTCAGACAAGGTGGTCTTTCCCGCATCGATATGAGCCGAGATGCCAATGTTACGAATTTGATTAAGGGAATTCATAGCAAGGTTAAGCTTGTAGGGAAGAGGATTGGGGGTTCAGCCTGAGATAATCTTAACTACCACTTGACTCTGATCCTTCTTATTTCAGTGTTACTGCAAATACTCCTATTTGTTACCAAGCATACTCCTTTTAGGAGTAGTGACTTTATATAAGCTGTTGTACCCAAAGAGTCAGTTGCTCCGGCCATTCATCGTTACCACCACGATCAAGGGACTGCGGCTGCCACCTGGCATATACCAGTTGCGACTGGTCATCACCGATTATGCTGACCTCCTGGGTCGTATTTCTCCAGTGCTTCAAGTCACTTAATCAGGTTATCTCTAATGTGTACCTTCGAGTGGGAGGGGTTTCTGATGCGGTGGAGTCGGGAGTCGCTACAGTCTATGAGATACGAATGAGATAAACTACCATCCCAGATCATTGAATCCAGTCATTGAATCCAGTTGGTTGGGCTACCCGATGCAACTGAAGTACAAATTGACCAGGCAGAGGCTCGTTTGAGAATGATTTAATCTCGCTTCTATCAGGAGTTCATAAAAGTTACAAATGGTTTCTATTTAACTATTTTTTGTTTATGAACTCTGATCCATAGATGAAATTGAGTAGTTTGCTATCCGTCCCTGGGACTAGATCTATGATTTTATCGGATGATATAAGTGAGAGAATCTTATAAATTTAAATTTCAGTAACTCGTATATTCGCTTAAAAATTCTCTCGATTCCAGACGAAGAGTACTTAGTCTATGACTATGAGCAGGATCCGAAAAAATTACGTGTCGAATATTTGCAGATGGTCCTAGAAATTAGCGATCGCGAGAATTCTATCATCTATTTACTGAGTCCCCGGATTGATCTCAATCACGATGGGGAATGGGAAGCCTGGTATCTGGAAGATTTCCGTCCCGACAAACGATTCCACTGCTTTACATGTCCGCGCCCCCTGGTTACAAGTAATGCATTACTCCCAATGCCGTCAAAAAACATATGGGAAGAGGGTATTACACAACCGCTACCCAGAACGCTTCAACGGTCTTGAAGCGGCTAAGGACTTTGTCAAGCAACGACGAAATAAGTGGAATTAGAAAGTTTAAGAAAGATGTCGAGAATTTTAATCTTTGTGCGAGATTGTGTTTTACAACACTCATACGAGGTAGGATGCAGGTATCCAGAGTACCTGGAGGTGGGTTATGCAAAACTATGTTGTTGCTGTTGTTAACAGTAGTAAGGCAAGGCTATTTGTGCTGGAACCCGCTGAGTTTCCTGAGTACGAACCCAGTGCTAAATTAGTTGAAGTCGCCACGTTACTCAGTTCGACTCAAGAGCTTCAGGGGCAGGACTTGTGGTCAAATACCAAGCCCGGACGCAATCGCGGCAGCGCAGGTCAGGTTCACGGTTATGACGATCATCGGGAAAATCATCTCGTTGAGTTTGAACGCCACTTTGCCCAGACGATCGCTGCTAAGCTGACCGAATTCCTGCAAACACGCCAGCCCCATCAACTGCTGTTGGTGGCGGAACCTAGGATTCTGGGGATCATGCGGGAAGTGCTCATCCCCGATCTGCCGAAAAATTTGAAGGTTTCTGAGCTAGCAAAAGATTTGTGTCAACTGTCCACCCATGAGTTGCATGAGTATTTAGCTGAGAAAGCCTTGCTGCCCGCTCAAACTAGGCCCAATGCTCAAATGGTGCCCCCCTAGAACCCTGAGGGTATTTGCCGATAGTATCAGATCAGGTGGAAACGAGTGACGATCGCCCGTGAATCGTCACGGAAAATTGGGGGGGAAAATTCAAGCAGCCCTGATTGTGTAGGGGAGGTAGTTATGGTCACTCAAAGTCCCAGCATCCAAATTTTTGCGGGTGTTCAAGAAGAATTAAGTGGTGTGAGCCTGAGACGCAATAAGCTGTCTGGTCAGAGATCGGCCGTATTGACTTTGATAAATTAGAATCCTTAGAGCACTTTCGCAGTTACTGGAAGCGATCGGCCAACGCAGTGCATCTGATTGATGAAGAAGGCGAGATGCTGATTGAACCCGCTGGGGTACGGTTCCTGTATGGAGGCCCAGAAGGAGAAGACTTGCGACGGGTCGAATGTAAACTGGAGATCGGCCAGAATGACCATTGGGAACGCTTTATGCGATTCATGAACCGTTATTTAGAAGCCAATAACATGGTTTATGGAGAAAATGCCCCCAGTGCTCCGTCTTGATAGCCGGTCCATTAATCCATGCCCTCATTGATTCGTTTCGTCTCCGCTTTCAACACCTTCTGCAACTTATTAGCACAAGCCACCCTGGCTCCCTCCACAAGCGTGAATGGTTGGTCGCTGGACGATCGCGATCCAGAGGTGATTCGGCAGTTGTTGCCTCTGTTGGACTGGTTTTATCACGATTACTTTCATGTACAAACCAGCGGCTGGGAACACATTCCTGCCACAGGGAGAGTACTGCTGATTGGATCGCACAATGGGGGAATGGTCACCCCTGACCTGTATATGGTCACAAAATTCACTTTCAGGGTCGCCACGGGTTCATTAAACTGGCCCTGGAGACGGAAACCCCGATCGTTCCGCTGATTTCCCACGGGGCACATGAAACCCTGATTATCCTGGCTGATCTCTACCCGCAGTTGCAGCAACTTCACCAACGGGGTATGCCCTGGCCCTTTGGCATCGATCCGGAGGTGTGGCCCATTTATTTGGGTCTACCCTGGGGAATTGCGATCGGCCCCTGGCCCAACATTCCCTTCCCCGTGCAGATCCACATGCGAGTCTGTGCCCCGATCGTCTTTGAACGCTATGGTGAGGAAGCAGCCCACGATCCAGACTACGTGCATGAGTGTTATGAAACAGTCCACAACACCATGCAGGCTGAGCTAGACCAGCTCACTCAGGAGGTCTCTTCTACCAAGAAACCTGGAATCTTGAGAGATTCCGGGCTTCTAGAGTCACGCGGTTGAGTCAGGCTATTTTCTTGTAAACACTGGAGTACCGTTTCCTGAACAACCCGATCGTTCATCATAAAAGTGTGCCATACGTCTAACTGGACAATTCGATCCTGGTTGGAAAGGCGCGTTTCGCTGAGGGCGACAATCCCATCATTGAGTTCCATCCCGAACGGACTGAGTACGCCCCTGGGGCCACAGGTACCAGCGACGATCGTATAGGGAGCCTGTAATGCTGGCATAGCCGCATAGAAGTCTGGACTGGTGAGATTAAAGCCACACTGACCGGAAAACCATTGAAAGGGTGGTAAGTACCACGCATAAGCAGCCAATCGAGGTGGTTGGTTGGGCGTTCCCAGCATGATGATGTGGGCTGGTGGGAGAATGGGTAGAGAGCCAAGGGCCGATCGTACAAGCAACCCACCCAGAGAATGAGCCACGACCCCGTAACTACCTTGCATTGCCAGGGCGTGCAATCGGATTTGCAGTCGCTCTACAATGCGATCGTAGGACTCGTGGAACGCGAAGTACCCAAATAACTCAGTGTGATGGCCAGCCTGCTGTAACCGCCGTTCCAGGTTGAGCAGTGATAGGGGGGTGCGTCCCAGTCCGTGAATCAGTAAAACGTTCATTCTCTAAGTCAGTATTCATGAATTTCCGTTGAATTTCATCAAACTTCAGTTCTAATAGTTGTCGTGATGAAATAACAAACCCCGTTTGAGCGAAGTATTTCAATAATACTGTGCGAACAGATGGCTCTGCAGCGCCTGAGGCAGTGGCCAACAGCATTGCATTCAGTTCTAACAAATTCGCATTATGACGTTTTCAGCGTTCAAAGCCTGCTAGAACCTCGATACTTTTATCTCCCCTTTCACCGTTGCTGGCAGCAGAGAGTTTGGCTGAGGGTAGCGATAATTTGGTCTGCAAAATTTGGCTTAACTGAGACAAGGACTCTTCCGCAGGCAGGGTCAGTGCAGGAACTTTGGCCAGAGTTTCTACCAGTTGCACCCCAGCGCTGGTACTGGTAGCCGCACCTGTAACGAAATCAGGTTCTACTCCAAAAGCTTGCGTCACACCAATGACGGCATAGGGGTCGGAGGCACACAGAACTGTACAGTGGACTTGTTCGCGCAATTCTTCCAGGGCAATGGATCCATTATAAGGTTCAAACCGGGAAGCCCCCGCTTCGGCCACTACCACATCGGGATTCTCAGCAACAATCATAGTTAACAACTGGTGCAATGACACGCGGAAATCATCAGGCGGAACCACCGAAGACGGCAAACCCACATCCACAAAATCAAACACGCGATCGACTGCCAGTCTCCCACGGCTTCCAGGGTGGCTCGTCGGACTCCAAATGCACCTACCACCCGATCGCCTTCCAGCAGTTCTGCCATGCGGCCTGTGGTCAGTTCCACTGCGCAGTGGAGATGCACCGGGGGGACTATACGACCCACAACATAATCCCCCGTGGCCCATTGGCTGCGGGGAAGCGGCTCAACTGTGAAAGGGCGAGACTGCAAATCGCTGATCCGAGTGAGTGAGCCAAAAAAGTATTTGGTGGTCATGACTTCTTTCTGGTTCCTTAAAGATTGCGGAGTGACATCCTCCCGACACCAATGCTACGCATACGGT
>NZ_JBRAGO010000138.1:0-9186 GCF_052746595.1 Leptodesmis sp. | reverse complement strand
CGTCAAGAATTGGCGGAATTCCCGCTCATCATTACCCAGATGGGTGCCGTGGCAAGCCGTGAGCAGAATTGCGTTTCTGGCGAAGTCAGCAGAGGAACGGTGAGACGTAGAATAGCTACTGTGGTTTATCAATAAATAGCCCCAGTGATTACACGAAATCGAGCCGCTCGGCTAATGGTGTCTTTGCTTCTCCTTATCGGTCTTACCGTTGCTGTCGGTGCCTGCGCTCCCAGTGCCAATCCTCCCAAAGAAACGCCTGCGCCCAGTCCAATGTCTTCTTGATGAGAGCTTATCGGCTCAACCGAACTCTAAAACTGGCAATTTCCCAGGGAGCGATCGTTGGGGTCTGTTCCGATGCGATCGCTGCATCAATTGGACGCTCCAACACATCAACCGGATACTCGCATCTCACATTGAACACCTCACTACAAACCTGCAACCGGGCTGATTCTCCGTGACATTCGGAGCACCGCAAAATCCATTCATCGGCGTGATCCTCTGCTGGCTTCAATGCCATCAGCACTAAATTTTTCGCTTCTAAATTCAGCAGAGAACCAGATGAGGGTAGGATTTTCTCCAAAGTATGTTCCGGTTCGGAAATCAGTATTACCTGTAGAGGCAGATTCAACTCGTATCCCTGCCGCACAGTCTGAGCTGCCTTCCAGTCACCTCGATGGGGATAGAGGGCATAGGTGAAATGGTGCTGGCCGCGATCGGCTTCTGGATCGGGCCATGTGGTTCCTCGGAGTAATGTCAGACGGAGTTGATCGGGCTGAGCATCGTAGCCGTATTTGCAGTCGTTGAGGAGGGTGAGGCCGTAGGGGAATGGGGGAGTAGGGGAGTGGGGGAGTGCGATCGGGGAGCCAACATCGGTGAGGTCGGCCCAGTGGAGCGCGGGGACTTCCCATTGGGCTTTCTCGGCAGCGGTTTGAGGCCGGGTGGTGCGTTGAATGACGGCACAGGGAATTTCGTAGGTAGCGAAGTCAGCTTCCAGGTTGAGAGGAAAAGCGGCTTTCACAAGGACATGGCGTTCTTGCCAATCTACGGTGGTTTCGATTTTCAGCAGGGGAGAGCCTGTTTCCAGAATGTAGTCCTGGGTGAAGGTGGAACAGTTGAGGATACGAACGACTCGCAGACGCGATCGCACGTCGTTTTGCTCCATCCACTCAATCTGTTGTAACTTCGGCGCGGGTAGGGGATGTTGAGCATAGTTGGGATCAATATTCCAGGCATCCCAGTACTGCCCCTGATCGGTAAACGCTTGGAGTTGATTACCTGCCCCGCTTAAAACCTCGCGCTGGTTGGGTTTGTCAAATACGCTGACCAATTCTCCGCTATCAGAACTAACCGTAATTCGTAAATAGTCATTTTCGAGCCTGTAATCGCTAGGTGAGCTTACTGCATGGACTGGGTTAGCTTGCGCGGGACAGAGCCAGTAAGTGCGATAGCCGATCGCGGGAACGTTTTCTGCAAGGAAAGAAAGCTTACCCTGCCCTACCTCTAAGGAAAAATGCTGCTGGGCGATCAGCGATCCGTCTACGTCACAAATTTGCCAACCTGTGGATTGATCAGACTGCTGGATTTCCAGATCGATCACCTGCGATCGCACCCAGTTGAGGGAATTAAACACCACAATTGGTTTGGCTGCTGGATGAGGTGGAGGTGGCAGGGTAATCTGCTGGGCGATCGCCTGCAAGGACTGTTGCAAAATCTTTGTCCCGATCGCCTGTACCTGTTGCCACTGCTGATTCGCTTCCTCAAACACAGGCGTAATGGAAGAACCGGGCAGAATATCATGGAATTGGTTAAACAGGGTTTGCTTCCAGGCAACCTCAATATCGGATTTGGGGTAGGGCAGTTGGGTGGCGATCGTCGCCAGGGAAGCCCACAGTTCTGCCTGGTAAAGGAGTTCTTCCGATCGCCGGTTGGCTTGTTTCTGATCGGCATGGGTGGTGTAGCAGCCGCGATGGTATTCCAGGTACAGATCAGAGTTCCAGGTTGGTGGGGATTGGGGATTGGGGAGGTCAGAATTTTGAATTTTGAATTTTGAATTTTGAATTTCTTCCAGGTATTCTTGGGCGGTGCCAAATTTCAGGTGGGGGAAGAAGGGAGATTGTTGCCAGCGGCGAGCGACTTCGAGCATATCGCGGGTGGGGCCGCCCCCATGATCGCCAACACCGGGTAGCCAGAGGAGGGTTCTTAATCCGGTTTTCTGTTCCAGGTCCCAGAGGAAGCTGGTCATTTTTACGGGGTCAATGCCTTCCCCGATTGGAGCCGACATCAGGCTGAGAATCTGGGTGCCATCGGGAGCCTGCCATTGGAATAGTTCATAAGGAAACTTCGTGGTGTCGTTCCAGCGCAGTTTTTGCGTGACAAAGTAATCCACTCCCCCCTGTTTCAGGATTTGGGGCAATTGCCAGGTAAAGCCAAAGGTATCCGGCACCCAGGCGATCGGACAGATGGAGCCGAACTTTTCCTGGAGGTAACGCTGGCCATATAGAACCTGCCGCACTATTGATTCACCACTGATCAAATTTAGTTCTGGTTCAATCCAGAAGCCTGCCACCACTTCCCACCGTCCCACTTTGACCTGAGCTTGAATTTGAGCGAACAAGTCGGGACGGTGCTGCTCCATCCATTCATACAAGGCTGGAGTGGTGTGGCAGAAGGTGAGTTCGGGAAAGTCCTTTTGCAGATTGAGGACAGATTGGAAAGTGCGTTCGGCGGCTTTCCAGGTTTCTTTTACCGTCCATAACCAGGCCATATCCAGGTGGGCGTGACCCAGGAGTGTGATCTGCCGCTGGCGGATGGGTTCGGCAAGGGGAAGGAGGGTTTGGCGGAGGTGGAGGAGGGAGAAGGTGAAGGGGTGAGGGGAGTGGGGGAGTGGGGGAGTGAGAGTGGGCCAGTTGATTTGAGAGAGGGCTGTGGCCAGGGTGTCTAATTGGTCGGGTTGAAATGTTTCCAGGTAACTATGCAGGACGGCAATTTCGTCAGCAACGAAGGCTGGCTCGGGGGGATGGTTAGGGGATGGGGCTTCGTAGTGGCAGACGGATTTCATCAGGGCACCGTCATCGTGGCTGGGGCTGATGAACCTCAGGGCGATCGCAAACTCATCTCCAACCTGCACAGCAGGACTCAGCAGCAACCGGGGCGCACAATCAAATAAATCTCCTTCCTGGACTAACTGCCCATTAACATAAACCTGCGCCTGTTCAGCCCACCAGAGTAAGGCTAACCGTAAGCACAACCCTTCCAGAGGAAAACCGTGTAAATTTTGGGGCACTTGCAAGATTTGAGAGAACCATCGCACCTTACGGCCTTTGACCCAGGGATGATGATCGCGATCGTTCACCGTTCCAGCAGTCCAGTGCTGCCAGTTTGGCTGATTTAAGGCATCAGCTAGGGGCAAATCTCCGTCATAATAACGCCAGCCTAGTTGTACGCTGACTTGGCTGAGATCTCGGAGCCGTGCGATCGTGTCGGAAATCTGTTCGGATGGGGATAAAACGGGTTTGCTCACGGTGCTGCTTCACTCTACGCAGCCTCTATGATAATCGTGTCGCTACTTACCTTAATTAAGCTTCTCTACCTAAAAGGCAAGATCTATCTTTTAGTTGGAGATAAAGGCGATCGCGCCCTTTGAAGCTGAAATTACCCGTTTGATCCTTCTCCGGTGATGTTTCAGGACGATGGTTGGTTGATGGCAAATCAGTGGAGAGAAGAACTGGATGATGTCATTCGTGGGGTATCGGGTGGATTTCTGTTTGGTATTCCCTGCTCTACACAATGGAAGTTTGGTAGATTGGGGCGTCGGTTTCAATGTTGCGAGTGATGATGGCGATCGTGTTGACCTTTGGGATTGTGTTTATCCTGAACCGCACGGAAGGATTTCGGAAAACTGAGGATACGGATGCGGTGAATGCGGCTATCGATACGGTAGAGGCAATGGCGATCGGCATTGTCTGTGCCGGATTCATAAAGAAAATCCCCGCAGTGGCGAACTGACGTTACGAATCGGGAGTTATAAGGTGCCGTAGGGCAGGGAAAGAGATTCCATTCTATGTTCTAAATGGAGACTGACTTCCTTCGGATTCAAGAAGAATCTGCTGAAGATATTGATGACAAGACCAGCATAGGAGATCAAGAGATGGGCATCAGAAAGCAAGTACCAAGTGGTTCCGGTACATCTGGTGGGATAAAAGTATCTCAAGAGGTATTAGAACGAGAAAAAGCTGAAAAAGCTGCAGAAGAAGCTAAACTTGCCAGGATGACAGAAGTTGAGGGGGCGGCATATCGGGCTGCAAAGGAAGCTAAAAAGCGGGCTGAGGAAGATTTTTAACTGGCATCTTTCACAAATTCTGCTATTGTCGGCTTTCATCTACTCCTGCTAAGTAACGTGAGTTCGGGTCTAGCTAAACGTTAGAAAGCCTGACAAGCGATTACCGATCGCACCGATCGCAATGCCCGCACCGAAATCCCTCTGCATCAGACTGAAAGCCGAAGGCCTGGAGCAGAAATTGCCAGCGGCAGGTGCGAGTATTCAGATAAGTGGTCATCTGCTGGGTAGCGTGAAGTTGCGATCGCCCCACCTGATCCAGCTGCGTCTGAGATTTAATCTGGTAGTGAAAGGGATCAAGCCAGTCCAGCGCGCCGACGCTGTGCAGCAGGGAAAGGGCGATCGCTCCGTTCTGAAATTGACGGCCGACCTGACGTACTTCTCCCTGCTGGGGTAATTTGCGGACTAACTCCTGGGCAAGGCGATACTGCTTCTGGGTCTGGTCGGTGAAATACTGCCGTCGCTGTTTGTCCTCCGGGTCGAGCCAGCCTGTGGGTTCACTGATGAGGGTTAGAGCGATCGCGGGGAGGCCATCCCGTCCTGCCCGGCCAATTTCCTGCACGTATTCAGCCAATAAAGTTGGAGCATGGAAATGGATCACCCAGCGAGTGTTCGGCTTGTTGATGCCGAGGCCAAAGGCATTGGTGCAGACGACAAATTGTAGAGAACCGTTGAGCCACTGTTGCTCGATCTGTCGTCGTTCGACCGGAATCAGGCCCGCATGGTAAGGAGCGGTTTGAAAGCCTTGCTGAGTCAGCCACTCGGCCAGGGTTTCGCTATCTTTACGGGTGCGGACATAAACAAGTCCGGCCTGTCCCTGCTGCTGGCGAATGAATTGGAGTGATTGCTGTCGTCGCTGACGGGCACTCCAGACCTGTTGCACTTTCAAGCGAAGATTGGAGCGGTAGGGAGTCTGGCGGAAGCAGTGCGGATTGTCCAGTTGCAGAATCCGTTGAATGGTTTGCTGGGCCTCCGGATCGGCTGTGGCGGTAAAAGCGGCGATCGCAATCTGGCTTCCTTCAGGCTTATGCTTCAACAAGGCTGGCCTTACCGTTCCTAGTCGATAGTAAGCAGGTCGGAAGGTTTCGCCCCATTGCACCAGACAGTGTGCCTCATCCAAAACGAGAGCATTGATGGCTAGATTGGGCATACATAGCCGCTCCCAGATTGCCGAACTGAATAGGGTCTCCGGAGAAACGTAAAGGAGGCGCAACTGTTGCCGCTCCAGTGCCCACAGGACTTTTTGCTTCTGGGATTTGGGCAATTCGCTGTGCAGTAAGGCGGCGGGAAGATTGCGATCGCGCAACTCCTGCACCTGATTTTCCATTAACGCCACTAGGGGAGAAACAACTAGGGTTAAGCCCGATCGCACCAGTGCCGGAAGCTGAAAACAAATGGATTTTCCGGCTCCGGTTGGCATCACCACCAGCGCATCCTGCTGATTCAGCAAACACTGGACAATCTCCTTCTGGAGTGAACGAAATTCTGAATAGCAAAAGATTCGTTGCAGTTCTGCCTCGATTGATGGATTGGATCTTCTAGGAATTGATGAAGAAGCCATAGTTGTGATGCACCTTAAATGGCTTCAGTATTCCCCAGAGAGATTTTGGATTTGCGATTTTGGATTCTGGGGCCGCTACTGATGACCCGTCCACTGCCACGAAATTAATGAGATTTCCACGCAAATATGTTCTCTGCTTAACCAGGAATGACTCAGGACTATCTTAAGAAGCTTAAGAAGCCGCCTTTTTGCGGGTACTAGTGGTTGCCGTTGTTCGTTTAGTAGTTGTTTTTTTAGCCGCCGTTTTAGTACTAGAAGCCCGCTTCGTTGTAGTTTGCTTAGTCGTTTTTGGCTTTTCGTCGTCAGCCGTATCCGATGCCGCTTTCTTGCTACTGGCTTTAGTGGCTTTCGTTGATTTGCTGGATTTACTGGATTTCTTGGTGCTAGCCTTCGCTGCCAGCGCTGCTAACGCCGTTTCCAGTGTGATTCCCTCTACCGTCTGGCCTTCGGGAAGAGAGGCATTCACCTTGCCATGCTTGATATACGGCCCATACGGCCCATCGTAAATATTGATCGGTTCCTCATCGTCTGGATGCACGCCTAACTCGCGTAAGGGTTTAGCTGCGGCTCGCCGTCCCCGTCCCGCTTTAGGTTCTGCCAGGAGAGCCAGAGCACGTTCCAGGGTGATAGTGAGCACGTTATCATCACCTTTTAAGGAGCGGTATTCCTTGCCCTCTTTTCCCTGGTCATGCACCACATAGGGGCCAAATCGTCCCAGACTGGCCTGAACTTTGCCGCCTGTTTCCGGGTGCAATCCTAAAGTGCGGGGTAAGGCCAGCAGTCGCACGGCCATATCTAACGTGACATTCTCTGTCGTCACGCCTTTGGGCAGGGAAGCCCGTTTGGGTTTGGGATTATCCTCCGTGACATCGCCCAATTGGACGTAAGGGCCATAGGCTCCAATTAGCACATAAATTGGTTCTCCGGTTTCGGGATGGAAGCCAAGCTTTTCTGGGCCTTCTGTTTTTTGTCGCAGCAGGGTTTCCACCTGTTCCGGATCCAGGTCAGAAGGGGTCAGATCTTTGGGGATCGAGGCTTTCACCGTGCCCTCGTCGCCTTCCACTTCCAGAAATGCCCCGTAGCGGCCAATCCGCACTTTCGCGTCGAGATTTTCTAGTTCGATCGTTCGGGCCTCAGTCGGATCAATATGGCTTTCCCGTTCCTTTACCTGAGTTTCCAGACCTGATTCACCCAGGTAGAACTCTTTCAGGTAGGGAAGCCAATCCACTTCCCCGGTTGAAATATCGTCGAGGGTTTCCTCCATGCGAGCCGTGAAACTGGTATCGACCAGATCAGGGAAATGTTTCTCTAACAAAGAGGTAACGGCAAAGGCGGTGAAGGTAGGCACCAGGGCATTGCCGACCATCTGAGCATAGCCCCGATCAATAATTGTCCCAATAATGCTGGCGTAGGTACTGGGACGACCAATTCCTTCACTTTCCAGGGTTTTCACCAGGGACGCTTCTGTATAGCGGGCGGGGGGCTGGGTTTCATGGCCGATCGCCTCCAGATCCACGCAGGCTGGAGTATCACCTACTTGCAGACGAGGCAGAATGACTTCTTGATCTTCGATCGCCGCGTCGGGATCATCGGAACCTTCCACGTAGGCGCGGAAGAAGCCAGGGAAATCAATTCGCTTGCCCGTGGCCCGGAATCCGGCTTCTTCTACCTGGATTTGTACGGTGATATTCGTCTGCCGAGCTTCTGCCATCTGAGTAGCCACGGTTCGCTTCCAGATCAGGTCATACAGCCGCAGTTCCCGATCCTTCAGTCCCGTTTGCTGAGGGGTACGAAACGTACTGCCTGCCGGACGAATGGCTTCGTGGGCTTCCTGTGCTCCTTTAGATTTGGTGGAATATTGGCGGGGTTGAGGACTCAGATACTGAGTACCATACATCTCCTGAACGCAGGCACGGGCGGCTGCGATCGCCTGCTGCGACAGGTTCACGGAGTCCGTCCGCATATAGGTGATGTAGCCCTGTTCATAAAGGCTTTGAGCCACGCGCATGGTGTCACGGGCGGATAAACCAAGTTTTCGATTAGCCTCCTGCTGCAGGGTGGAGGTGGTAAAGGGGGGAGATGGTTTCCGGGTGACGGGGCGTTCTTCCAGGTTGGTCACGACCCAGGGGCGATCGCGAATGCGATCCTGTAAGGCTCTGGCTTCTGCTTCATTTAGCAGTACCACATTCCGTCCAGCAGCGACTTGACCCGTAGCTTCATCAAAATCACTTCCGGATGCGACTTTCACCCCATTCAGGCTGACCAGACGGGCCTCGAACTTCCCTTTGGCTTCTGCTACTTCCCCTCTGACTTCCAGGGTAGCTTTCAAATCCCAGTAGGATCCCTTGCGGAAGGCACGGCGTTGGCGCTCCCGATTTACCAGCAACCGCACCGCAACGGATTGTACCCGTCCGGCGGATAGACCAAAAGCAATTTTCTTCCACAGTAGAGGAGACAGAGTATAGCCCACCAGCCGATCCAAAATCCGGCGAGTTTCTTGGGCACGCACCAACTGTTCATCCACATCTCGGCAGTTTCGGATGGCTTCCTGGATCGCTTCCTGGGTGATTTCGTGGAAGACCATGCGTTTGATTGGCACCTTGGGCTTTAACAACTGCAACAGATGCCAGCTAATACTTTCTCCTTCCCGGTCTTCGTCAGTCGCCAGTACCAATTCATCGGCGTGTTTGAGAGCCTCTTTCAACTCTTTGACGACCTTCTTCTTGTCTTGAGGCACTACATACAGGGGTTCAAAGTCGGACTCTACATTTACACCCAGTTGTGCCCATTTCTCACCTTTGACACTGGCTGGAATGTCGCTGGCGGATTGGGGAAGATCGCGGACATGGCCCATTGAAGCCTCGACTCGATATCCAGCAGGCAAATAATTGCGGATCGTCTTGGCTTTTGTCGGAGATTCAACAATAACTAGAGTTGACATGGACTCGTTAACCGTTAAGAAGCAGTAATAGCCGATGGCATTAAACGACTCTACTGCAGTTTGTCACATAGACCACTATTACAGCAGAGTTCAGACAAATTCCTTATGTCTCTTATAGCTAATATTGACTGAATACCCATGCTTCCTTCACTTTTTCCAGGATCATCCGTATCATTACAATTCGCGATCGTCCTAAGGTGAGAAAACTGTCCTGACTAATCAAGCCCATCAGCCAGAGAGCCAATGGTTGACTGTAAAGCAGACAGGATCCTTACCCGATAGTAATTCCAGTCTGGTGACATCCTCCCGACACCGATGCTACGCATACGGTGCGGGCTTCCCAAGATC
>NZ_JBRAGO010000137.1:0-9193 GCF_052746595.1 Leptodesmis sp. | reverse complement strand
GTCCAGAACTAAACTTTATCCAAGCCCAGAACCGTAGTTTCTCTGATCGGAAAACAACCGTTCTCTAGCTGGATTTGGTTTCAGTACAACCATTAATCTTGAGCATTGGTCCCAAGACGCTTATGCTAAGCCAGTGTTGGTACCGGGTTTACCGGTAGCAAGCTCAACCTTAACAATCTTGCCGCCCATTTTCATAATCCGTTGCTGCTCACGGAACCAGTTTTCGAAGGGAACCAGTTTCGTGAAATAAGTATTTTGAAGTTCACGCTGCGTCCGAATGCGAGTTTGACTGGGAACGCAAGCCGTAATCTTAAACATCCGCATGGTGGCTATATCTCCTGAGTGGGCTGAGGAAGTGTTGAGTTTAAAGAAAATCAATCTGCAAAATTGCTTAAATACTGCGGACTACCTTTCTGGCATGAGCATCCGCCTAAAAGTAAGTTCGGAAGCCCAAAGTCAATCTTAGACTATCAAAACCAATCATTCATTGAAGACTAGTCTTTAACAAGCTAACACTCACTTCAGACTTCCGAACTTGAAGAGTTATGAGTTTTAAGTTCTGAGTTCAGGTAAGCAGTGCTCTAACTCATTACTTAAAATTCATCACTTAGAACTTACAGTTAGCTTAAGCCAGAGCTGATGTAGTCAAAGTAAACACCCATTTCACGGCCAGCGTCAGCACCGACTAGACCAGCGGTCACTTCCTTCATCGCCTGGATCGCTTGCACGGTAGCACCGATGGGTACACCCAGGGAGTTGTAGGTTTCCTTCAGGCCGTTCAGGACACGCTCATCCAGAATGGAAGGATCGCCAGCCAACATGGCATAGGTGGCATAGCGAAGGTAGTAGTCGAGGTCGCGGATACAGGCAGCATAGCGACGGGTGGTGTACATATTGCCACCGGGACGGGTGATGTCAGAGTAGAGCAGGGACTTAGCCACAGCTTCCTTGACGATCGCAGCCGCATTGGCGCTGATCGCGGTAGCGGCACGAACGCGCAGTTCACCCGTGGCAAAGTAGCTCCTCAGCTTTTCCAGAGCAGAACCGTCCAGGTACTTCCCTTGAACGTCGGAGGAATTGATGACAGCGGTAATTGCGTCTTGCATGATTAGAATTCCTTAAATCACGTAGTCTTACGAAATGCTTGATTGGTTATAGAAAGGAATTAGGGACTAAAGATCAGGGATTGGGGACAAAGCATCACCAGTCCTGGATCCTATCCTTTCTTATTGCATTGCGCCGATGATGTAGTCGAAGTAAGCGCCAGCTTCAGCCGCATCTTCACCAGACAGCAGGGAGCTAGCAGCCGCCTTCATGGCACGTACACCTTCAGCCACGGCGGGGATGGGAGTACCCAGGGAGTTGTACATTTCGCGCACGCCCACGATACCGATTTCTTCGATGGGAGTCACATCGCCAGAAACCACACCGTAGGTCACGAGACGCAGGTAGTAGTCGAGGTCACGCAGGCAGGTAGCGGTCATTTCTTCGCCATAAGCGTTGCCGCCGGGGGAAACGATGTCAGGGCGCTTTTGGAACAGTTGGTCGCCAGCTTGCTTGACGATCCGCTCACGGGAATCGCTCAGGGTTTGAGCAATCCGCAGTCTCTTTTCACCGCTGGTAACGAAGCTCTTGATCCGATCGAGTTCGCCGGGGCTGAGGTAGCGAGCTTCAGCGTCTGCATTCACGATTGACTTCGTGACAATACTCATTGATGGATTCCTCCAGAAGAATGTAACCGATTATTTAAACGGGGATTCCCAGATGGGCTTCTAAGTCTGCCTGCATGACCTGCAAACTTGAAGTGTTAAGAAGCAATCGCCTCGTTCAACCCTTCAAGCTAGCACTAGGCCACACCAAAATAAAGCCTGAACCTTTCTGGCGTGAGCCTCACAGGAACTCTAGACTTAGTTACCTTCCGCAATTATTGTGCGGCATTGGGTTCACCCTCCCAGTGGGAGTGTAATAGTTTGTAATATTTCCCTCAGATTTGTCATGAGGGATGGAGGATTAGGGAGTGAGGAGTGGGGAAGAGGAGTTTTGAGCTTTAAACCTTGTCCAACTCCAGAACCGTATTTTCTCTGATCGGCAAGTGAGTGTTCTCTGGCTGGATCTGGTTTAAGTTTTGAGTTCTAAGTTGAACTGAGAACTTAAAGCTGAGAACTTAAAACCTGCGAAGCTCACTGAGTGAAGGCGGAGGAGATGTAGTCCAGAAGGGTGAGGCGGTGGCCTGCGGCGATCGTGACTGTTTCACCATTAACGCCAGAGACATCGACGGAGCCGGATAAGCGCTCACACTGTACGAGGGCGACATCAAAGCGGCAGGTGGCAGTGACCAGAGTGGGATGGGCCATTAAAAACAGCTCGGCGGCTTTCCAGAGTTTGGCCTGTTTCTGAGCGGTAATGGCCAGAGAGCCGTCCCCATCCCAGTTGCCCCGACTGCGAGTTTTTACTTCTACAAAAGCTAGGGTTGTCCACTCTGGTTTATCTTCTGTCTGTAAGCCAGCAATGATGTCCAGTTCTCCCCAGCGGCATCGCCATCGTTGATGTAAAACCGTCCAGCCTTGCTGCGTTAGCCAGTGGGCAACCAGGGCTTCTCCTAATTTTCCCGGATCGGCGATTGGGGATTTTTTAGAGGATGGGGAGTACGATCGGGAAGAAGGTGACATAAATCGTATCAGACTGTTGCAGATTGAATCGGTTGGATAAGATAGCTGACAGATTCCGTTAGGATCAAGAATGTATCAATTTCATTCAGGGATTCAGTTGAAGCGACGGGAATTCCCCCATCTTGAAGGTTTCCCCGATTGAACAAAATTAGGCATTGTGATGGGTAGCAAACAGTTGATTGATTTAAAGAAATCTGCTCTCAGGCAGGAGCTAGTCAATTTCCAACCGTGCTGGCATCGGCGGCTTCTGGCTTGTCTATTTAGTATTCTTTTGTTCGGTATATCCTGCCTCTCGTGCTGGAATGCCGGAACCCAATCTGTTCTGGCGGAAGACTATAACAAGGAGTTTTTGATTGGTGCGGATTTCTCCGGACGGGTGTTGACCGACTCCAGTTTTACAAAAGCCAATTTACGGGAAAGCAACTTCAGTGGCGCAGATTTACAGGGAGTCAGCTTTTTTGGAGCCAACCTGGAGGGAGCCAATCTAGAGGGAGCTAATCTCAGCAATGCCACGCTGGATACCGCCCGACTGACCCATGCCAATTTAAAAAATGCGATTCTGGAAGGGGCGTTTGCCTTTAATGCCAAGTTTGATGGAGCGACGATCGAGGGGGCTGACTTTACCGATGTGGAAGTGCGCCAGGATGCCCAGTTGCTGCTCTGCAAATCTGCGTCAGGCACCAATCCCGTAACAGGCCGGAAAACCCGCGATACGTTAAATTGTCGTTAAATCAAAACAGATCCTAATCTCGAATATCTCCTACCCAGGGGGCTTGTACCAAATCCAAAAAGGTTACCTGGCGTTCGCGATCAAGCTCTGCAATCCGGCGTTTTTCAGCATAAATTTTTTGCTGATAGTAATCCAGTTCCTGAGCAGTGCTGGCATCGGTCTGTTCCCACAACTGCTCAAAATGGCGGCAACGCTTCTCGCACATAATCCGTTCCATCGCCGCGGTGGAAGCTCGAATGGTTAGGGGTGCTCGCAGAATATCCCGCTTGGTTTTCTCATCCAGTTGAAACAGGGGGTAAAGTCGGGCCATTTCACCGGGATAGTCGGTGCAGCGATCCTGTAGAAGGGAAATCAGGTCGGAGGGATTTTGGATTTTGGATTTTGGATTTTGGATTGTATCTTCTAAATTACTGACTGCCTCTTCTCCCTCACTCCTTCGCTTCCCCTCTCCTTCTCCTTCCAACTCCGCAATCTGTCGCCACAGGAAGCGATGATGAGCGAGACTGAATTCCAGATCCCGCTCTTCCATCGCGGCAACAATGGCCGATCGCTGCTCGGGAGCATGCAGATAAAGGCGCAGCAGTTGGGCTTCCGATTCTTCCAGCAGGTTACGATCGCTACGGGTTTGCCATTTGTGAGATCGTCCGTGCCAGCGTTCTCCCCGGACTTGAAGGCGCAGGTCTTCTTCCAGCTGCAGCATTAAGCGGGAGTCGCCATCACTCAAGCGTTCGGCGCAGTGGTGGATGTAATGGGTTCTTAAGGGGGCATTCGGCAGGCTTCCCAGCAATTTCACGATCGCCTGCACCGCCTCTTGAAACTGATCCGCCTGTTTCAAATCTTTGTCAGCGATCGCCTGTTCAATCTGCCAATCCAGCCAGAGGGGAGCCTGATCCAGCAGTTTCTGATACTGGTCAGCGGTATGGTGTTGCAAAAACTCATCTGGGTCTTTGCCATCGGGAATATTCAGGACGCGCAATTGAATGTCACCCCGGTAGGCCAGAGTTTCCACTTCCCCAACAGCCCGTTCTACCGCTTGAATTCCGGCTCGATCGGCATCAAAGTTCAGCACAATGCGGCGGGATTCGGTATAGCGCAGCAGTTGCTTCACTTGAGCTGAACTGAGAGCGGTGCCCATGGAAGCGACAACGTTGGTGATTCCAGCATGATGCAGGGCAATCACATCAAAATAGCCCTCCACGACGATCGCTTGATCTTGCTTGGCGATCGTAGCCCGTGCTTTATCCAGGCCAAACAGCAGCTTACCTTTATCAAATAATTCCGTTTCCGGGGAGTTGAGATATTTGGGCTGCTCATCGGTGAGGGTGCGACCTCCAAACCCGACTACTCGACCCTGTAAGTCATGAATGGGAATCATCAGGCGATCGCGAAAGCGATCGTAATAGCCCTCTCCTGTTTTGCGGGGCACCAATAATCCCGCCCGTTCCACTAACTCCGTTGGATAGTGCTTTTGCTCCACGAGATAGCCATACAGCGTCTCCCAACCGCCCGGTGCATACCCCAACTGAAACTGCTGGATTGTATCCTTACCAAGTCGGCGTTTCGTTTGCAGATACTCCAGCGCCACCTTCCCCTGGGGTTGCTGCAGCGCATGTTCATAAAACCGGGCCGTCAGCGCCAGAATTTCATAGAGTTGCTCCCGTAAAGACACCTGCCGCTGAAATTCCTGCCGTTCCTCTGGCTTCAGCGTCTGCACGGGCACCTGATAACGGCGGGCCAGATCCAGCATTACCTCACTAAAGGAACGCTTACCCAGTTCCATCAGGAATTTAATTGCGTTACCGCCCGCCCCACAGCTAAAGCAGTAATAAAACTGCTTACTCGGACTTACTGTAAAGCTAGGTGATTTGTCGTCATGGAACGGACACAACCCGACAAAATCTTTCCCCTGCTTGCGTAACACCACATGCTCAGAGACGACATCGACAATATCGAGGCGTTGCTTGATTTGTTCGATCGTGTCCGGATGCAAACGAGGAATTTCCATGGGAGGTAAGAGTTAAAAGTTAAGAGTTGAGATTTAAGAGCTTTGAAGTGTCCTTTGTCTTTTGTCGGTTAATGGTTTTGTACCCCGCGCCATCACTTGACCAGTGGCTCAGGACAAATGACCTATCCAAAGATTTGGATCCTAATCTTAGCGAACAGATTCCCACCTGCCCCATCTCTCCCAAAAAATTCCCTAATCTCCACTCACTTACCCCCTTCCCATTACCTCTTCACCCTCGCCTATTTCCCACTCCCCTTTTTCCATCACTGGAACGCCTGCCCATTAGATCAATCATCATCAGTATCAGTAGTAGGATGGGTAAAGCTTGGCGTGCCCATTCAAATCAGCCAGAATGGCAGGATGAAACGTTTCCCTTGGCCCATCCGACGTTTTTTCCAATTTGGAAGAAGTCTAATAAATCTAAATCATCCGTTGAGCCTTGGTAAGCCTCGGTTATGAGCCAAACCACCCACTCCTTCCTTGAAAAAATTCATTGGACTGTGCGCTGTGTTGCAGCCTTGCCCCAGTGTGAAGAAACCCGCTACGAAATGATCAATAGAGAACTGCTTGCGACGCGATCGCCCCACCGCATGTGTCTACTTCCCTAACTGCAGAGTCGTACCCCTCTAAATACCGTCTGCTGGGATTAGTCGGACAGGGGCACTTTGGGGGAGTCTATTGCGCCAGCCATCGAAAAACGGGGGCGATCGTGGCCCTCAAGGAACTCGATCGACAGCGGTTTTCTACCCAGAAATTTTTGCGAGAACTGCGATTTCTCCTGCTGTTGCAGCATTCCCATATCGTCACCTGTCGAGCCTTGGAGCAAACGGAAACGAGCCGCTATCTGGTGATGGATTACTGTGAGGCCGGAACCCTGCGAAACCTGTTGGATGAGGAGGTTCGTCTGCATCCCGTTGAGGGCCTAAACTTGCTGACTCAGGTTCTCCAGGGATTAGAACACGCCCATCAACGGGGAATCGTTCATTGTGATATCAAGCCAGAAAATATTCTGCTGACTGCGATCGCTGATGGTTGGACAGCCCGGATTTCAGATTTTGGCATTGCCCGGTTAAGTCAGGAGTTATTGCACGAAGAGTTTAGCAACACTGGATCGCCCGCTTATATGGCTCCAGAGCGGTTTTATGGCCAGTATTCCCCAGCTTCTGACCTGTATGCGGTCGGCATCATGCTGTATGAGCTACTGGTGGGTCGTCGTCCGTTTTCGGGTGCTCCTGCGGAACTGATGTCAGCCCACTTGAATCAAGCTCTCCAGATTCCAGATACGGTTCCCCCAGACTTAAAAAATGTCATTGCCACTGCTCTGCAAAAGCTTCCGGCTCGACGGTTCCGGTCAGCCGCAGAGATGCGAGAGTGCTTACACATGGCGATCGCCCATTCAGAACCGGAACTGAATTTGGGGTGGACAGCTCCGGCTCTCTTGCGACCGGGGCAACCTCCAGCCAGTGTGCCTTTCCAATTTATTGAGCAGGAGCCGTTAAAGTTGCAAATCCAGCAACTGGTGAGTTGCGATCGCCCCTTTTCATGGCCCAGCAATCAGGCTGGGGAGCAGCATTGCCAGCAGACTTTTGCTTCAACCTCTCAGCAATCAGAATTGGCCGTGTTGCGAGTGGCGGGTCAAAGAATCTGCTATCAAACGTTTGCTGCTATTGATCTGTTTGATCTTTCCCCTGCGAATTACACTCTAATTGCAGACGAATTTCAGCCGGTAGAACCTGCTCAGCCGAACATCGTATCGTCTCATTCCTGGCCCACTGTACAGTTACAAGAGCCAGTGCTGGATTTAGTCATCCGGCCCCAGGGATGTTTTGCAGTGACTGAAACAGCAGTCTATTTCCTGACTCTAGACCTATTTGCGAGTCAGCTTCAGGAGAGTGAGGCCGCAAACCTTAGGCCGCAGGTCGCAGGTCAACAGATCATTGATCGTTGTCCCATACTCACACCTCAACTGCTGATCGCCTTACCACAAAAAGCCCAGGTGGCGATCGACCCAGCCAGAAACTGGATCGCAGTGGTAGATTCTCAGACCAAGCACTTTAGGAGTCAATTGAACCTGTGGCACTTTAAGCCTTTCCTCCCCTTTCGGCCTGCGATCGTTCGCCCCATCACTCCCTGTTTTCAAATTCTGGCACTCGATTCCCGGCATATCGTCGCCTTTTCCCATGTCACTAATGGAGAAGCCTGCATTACAGGAGTGCAACTGGAGGGATTTACCCGCCGGGGAACCGCTTTAGGAACCCTGCAACTTCCCGTTCCGCTGCAGCCAATTGGCCTTACTTCTACCCCTTATCGTCTATTGGCTCTTGAACCCCAGTATCCCAGGTCAATCTTAGTCCTGGATCTGAAACCCTTACGGATTCAACGGATCGGTTTAGATATAACTCCTAAATATGTAGTCACCACAACCTGGGGTTCCTTACTGATGGCAGCAGATGACGAAATTGCTGTGTTGAACAATTACGGGCAAACGATCGGCAGTATTCATGGCCCTGCTCATCCCACCGCGATCGCCGCCCTCTCCCCCTACGAATTCCTGATTGCCACCTGGCACCAGAATCACGGCTGCCTCTATCGAGTTGACCTGCGGCAGTTGGATTTAGAAGTCATTTTTTAGGGGTTGGGGATGAGGGGATTATGCTTGCTGTTTGTTAATCCAAAACCCAACATCGCAAATCCACAAGCCCCCTTTCCTCCTGTCCCCCATTCCCGCTACCCTATTCCCTATTCCCTACTCCCTTCTGATCTGATGTCCTTTCATTGGTTAACTCCCAGTCACTTGATCGTCCTGGGACTGCTGCTTGTGTTTGCGATCGCCCACAGTGGTCTTGCGGCCCTGCGTCCCTGGGGTGAGCAGCGGATTGGTCCCCGACTCTATCGAGTCTTGTTTGCGCTGGTCAGTCTACCGCTGGCAACCGTGCTAATCATTTACTTCTTCAACCATCGGTATGATGGGTTGCAACTCTGGCAGGTGCAGGGTGTTCCAGGCGTGCGACCGTTGGTCTGGAGCTTGTCGGCCATTTCCTTTCTGTTTCTTTACCCGGCAACCTTTAATTTGCTGGAAATTGCCGCCATCCAAAAACCCCAGGTGCATCTGTATGAGACGGGCATTATTCGCATTACTCGTCATCCCCAGATGGTCGGACAGATTATCTGGTGTATCGCCCATACGCTCTGGTTGGGCACCACGTTCATGATCGTCACTTCAGTGGGACTGGTGCTGCATCACTTGTTTGGGGTGTGGCATGGCGATCGTCGCCTCTCTGCCCGCTATGGGGAAGCCTTTGCCGCTGTGAAAGCCCGCACATCAGTCATTCCGTTTCTGGCCATTGCTCAGGGACGACAATCATTGAAGTTGCAAGAGTTTTTGCGTCCCACCTATTTAGGAGTAGCCGGATTTGTTTTATTGTTTTGGTGGGCACATCCATTATTAATTCAAGCAACAGCCAACGTTCACTGGTAGGATATTTCCAAGCACTGTTCGGCACCTTCCTTGATAAAAGTAGTTAATAACACAATGGGCGATTTAACGTTTGAAAAAGAAATTTTAGAGTCTTCCAGTCCTGTTTTAGTTCACTTTGGTGCGCCCTGGTGTGGGCCTTGCCGCATGATCGAGCCGTTGCTTTCCCGATTTCAAGCAGAATGCGGCAGTCCTCTGAAACTGATTCGAATTAATGCCGACGAAAATATCAAATTAACCAGCCATGACCGAATTACTACCCTACCAACACTCCTTTTCTTTGTAAAAGGAGAACTGTTGCACCGGATGGAAGG
>NZ_JBRAGO010000136.1:0-9220 GCF_052746595.1 Leptodesmis sp. | reverse complement strand
AAACCTACTTGACACGTTCACGGCTTCATAGTCGTGAAGTGCAGCAGCGGTAGATAGCCTCAAATTAAGCACTAGGGCTTTCAATCATCTGCTACTACGCGGTGTTAGCTGGCAATCGTTTTTAAGACCCCTAAGATTCTCATTAAGAACGCTCCAAACGTCCCTACATTCAGCATCTTAACGAGATAACAATCCCAAATTATGTGTAAGATAAGTCAATGCAGAATAAGCCCGGAGCAACACTGGTGGTCACCCTTATTCTCACAGTCATCTATGATTCAATGGCACTGAAATAGGGCGGTTGAAACCGCAGCTACACAATCAAAACCCGCCTGCGCGGGTTAGGCGCAAGCCTGCTCTGAGTGCGCGTAGGCGCACTTTGGTTGTATAGCCGCGATTTTAATCGTTAGGGCTTAAGTCAGTGACTTTATATTCAAACTGATATCCACTCACATTCAACTATGAATTGTAGGGGATATCCTTTTGCTTGACTGCGCTGATGGGCGATCGCAACTTTCTCCTGCTCGTTCTCAACAGGTAGGGCAATCACAAAACTGTGTCCGAGTTGATGGGTATGAATCATGCATTGAATTGCCCGATCCTTCGGCAACTCAAACACCTGCTCCAGCACTTCCACCACAAATTCCATCATTGTTGCATTGTCGTTATAACGCCTTAAGTTATCGGTGGGGACATATTTGAAAGCTTATCTCTACGTTGCGATCGCCCAAGTCGGCTCTAGCTAAGGTACAGCCGCAAATAAGCTGTTGCATGATTCAGTTATCAGTAATCAATTGTGTTGGTTCTGCATCATGCAAACCTGGCACAACCAGCCATAGCCACATACGGCATTTGAATAAGCGCAAGGGCAAGAGTTCTTCGGGAAAAGTTTGCTGACCGTGTCCCTGCCAGTGCCCTAGATTAGCAAGCTGTTGTTTGGCACAGGGCGGACACAGATCTCCAGGCTTGCCCTTATCGGGGCTGTAGCCAGGTTCGTTCTTGTCTAGGGGTACTAAATCAGGCAGCCGCCCATTTTGAGCGTAGGGACAGGGTTTGCCGTTCAGTTCTGCTGAAATCATCCCAGAGCAAATCAGGGTGTCAGGATAAATTTTGCCATCGGGAGAGAGAAAGAGGGCTTTAGGAGGAAGATTGACACCACTCATAGAGGATACCGATAAGAGGTTGCACGTCAGGAGTACACCTGATCGCTTATCAGTATTCTGTACGCCAACCGAACAAAAAGTCGATAGTGTTTCATGAATCTGTTGAAGGTTCTGCAAAATTGACTTGTTTGGCAATGATGTTGAGGAGCTTGCATTTGGAGCAATCGGGTTCGTATTTGCTGTTTTCCCATTCGCTCACGGTTTCTCGACGAACGCCTAGCTCACGAGCAAATTTCTCCTGGCTAAAACCTTTGGCAATTCTCAGTGCCTTAATCGCGTCAGCATTCCAGATGATCTCACCGTCTTGGCGCTGAATGTGATAAGTTGCCTGAAAAAGCTTGAAGGTAACGGTTTGCTGAGTCAAATCGACAGACTTAACCTGGTAGCCTGCACTGATCCAAGCGATCGCTTGTAGGGCACCTGGGCTATCCCGATTGCTCCACCAGTTTTTCTTCTTCCGTGCGGATTCCGGCAGTGAGCAACCCATTAAGGTTTCGATTTCGGCGAAGGTCAGCGTCACGACCGCTTGGTTGCAGTGCTGCAAGTGTTCAAAGAGTGGATAGTACTTGCTTCCGGGTTTCATAACGATTCGCCAACCGCTTGCAAGACCTCTGCATAGAGCCGTGCATCAATCCAGAAGCCAACTTGTTCAATTAAGGCATCAAGTAATGGTTTGACCTCTTGAATTAAGTTATTACGCTTGGCGGCAATTAGAATACCCAAAACACCTGTGACTTGTAGCCCTACTCGCATTGCAGCCGCTCTCCCCAGTCGTTCATCTATGAGGAGGCGATCGGCGTTTAACTCAAGGGCTAAGGCGATCGCCTCCGCTTCACCCGGATCAAGTGCGGCTCTCAATGTGTTGACAAAATCTTGATCAGTAGCAGATCGCGTTTTAATCCAGCTTAGGGTCGGCACAACCCTGGCACTGGCATCGGTGTTGACGACATTGGTAATTTCGTTGAAAACTGTTGTTGGAATCACGATTTCATCGTAGAGTTGGCGGAGTAAATCGAGATGACCAATGGTGGACAGGTAAAAGATGGGCGACGTATTACTAACCACAATCATCGCCAATCGTTTGCCTCCAAGGTTCTGAGGTCTTGCCGGAAGTCTTCAACGCCGTAATGAATAGGGATTTTACGACTACCTAAGATGCGTTGAAACTCTAGTTGATTCATGTCTGCAAACTGGCTAGCAGTGCCCAAAGTAATCTTTTCTTGCTGAAACAGCAGAATGGCAATTTCTAGTTTGAGATCGGCTTCAGTAATATGTGCCGTTTGCAGAAACTCATCGGGAATGACTAAACTCATAGCTTTCACCTTATGCAAAAAAAGGATTGATAATTCTGAGCTTGCCTTCAATCAGTTGATCATGCTGCATATCTTCGGAGTAGAGAATGCCGCAATTGCTTTGTAGGGCAGTGGCCATGATCAGGCTATCCCAGTAGGAGTATCCATATCGCACATTCACATCAATCGCAGCGAACACATGGTTGACATCAACAGTAATCGTTCTGAATTCTGTTGTCAGATCTTCAATAACTCTTCTGGCATCGGCTTGCGAAGCCATACTCTTCCGTACTAAGACATAGTAAAGCTCTCCTAAAATTTGGGTGCTGATGAGAATTGAGTTGAAATTTGTCAGAATCAGATCTCTGGTTTTTGTGAATTTCTCATCAGGTTTCATGGAGTGATAATAGACCCAAAGATTAGAATCAATGAAAACATTTGCGGTCATAGAGTTCTTCTCTATTAAATTTGTAATCTTCAGGCAACTTGATTGAGTAAGTCTTTAGCTTTTCAAGGAACTTTTGTTTACGTTCCTCTAAATTAGCCTCGGTTGAGGTAGAAGCAACAGGTTCCTCGACAAGAATCAAGGTAAGTTTTTGACCTTCTAGAGCCGCATCGAGTTTTTCATCAAGGATTAAGTTGCCGTCGTGGTAGGTGGCTTGTATCACTTTGCTCATAGGTGTATCTCTCCTAGTTGTCCTCAATAAATTGTCCTGAATCATGGTTTAGTTCTCGCCAATTTCCTCCTCGCCCAAAATCATCCGCTCTACTCGCGCTTTTGCAGATGTCACAACGGCTTTAGCTCCATGTCGCAACTGTTTTGCTTCATTACGACGTCTTTTCACCTCATTACCAATCTCTTGCTGTTTCTGTAGATCTTTAGGGACAGGTAATTTAACGCTCAGAACATCCGAAGCAGACACTCTAGGAAGTGAAGAACCACTTTGCAAAGGAACAACTTGATCTAAGGTTAGCTGACTCAGCAAAAGTGTATGCAAAAACTGGATATCTACCTTGTTCTTATTAGATCTAAAAACTAATGCTTCACCTGAACAAATACCATCAAATTCTGCGATCCAAACTTTATTAAGATAAGGACGCATTCGACCAAAAAGGATATCTCCTTTGGAAAATTTTGGTGATGAACTTAAAATCTCTTTCCCTTGAACTAGCTCAAAATTGACTAACTCACCTGTATTAGACTGAATATTTGCCAAGCCAATATAATTGACAACTTCATCAGGAGAATCAATTGATGGAGTAATTCGCTCATTAGTCTGCTCGACTACCTCTTCTATTAAAGTAGTTTCATGCTCGGCAAACTGAGAACTAATATCTTGCAATGTAACTACTGCCTCAAAATCAAAACGACCACCTTGGAGAACACTAATAGGAACTAAAGCATTTCGCTTACGTTGGGTACACTCTAGGTTAATCCCTAGCTGTTCAAAAACGTAATCAATAGTTTTTTGATAAGACTGTTCTGCTTCTGCCCGTGCCAGTTCTCGCTTTCGCACATAATCCAACACATGGGTCAACATCCGCGCCGAACCACACGCCGGATCGCCGATAAAATCATGCACCGTCGGCTGCAAAATTCCCACCATCAGGTTAATCACCGGAGTTGGTGTGAAATATTGCCCCAGGTCATCCCGAAAGGTCTTACCCAGAAAATCCTCAAACACGCCTCCCTTCACATCTGCCGTAGACTTTCGCAAACTCCAGGGCTGCAATCGTTTAACAATCTCAACCGTCGTATGTGGCTTAAACTCCAGAGCATCCGATTCCGTAAACGCCAACCGAATGCCCAGATTATCGCCAAACTTGGCGCTTAAGGTGTCCCGTTCCCACTGCTTCGCCTTCTCAAAAGTGTCTCGCACCTGCACCATCAACCGCTCTGGGTCAGTTTCCCCCTGCTTATAGCTGAATACATAGGATCGCATCTCCCCCGTCTTCTTCACTAGGTCGATCGTCGCCTGCTCGTCATACCACTTGGCAAACAAAAACTTGACTATTGCATCCACCGCTTCCTGGGGCTGCAATCCCTCGTTATCCCGTAGGATCGAGTGACAGCCCGATCGCGTATCCCCCAACACCTCCCGAAACTTGTCACGGGTGAGGGGCTGCAACCCGGTTTGAATCCCATCCGGCTCACTGGGATTGAGGATCACCTTAAACGGGCTATGCTCTGCCGCCGATCGCGCACTTTCATACTTCGGCAAATCCCCAATTTCCTGAAGCACACGGGGATACTCCAGATCCCGGCGATAGATTTTGGTATGCGTGCCACTGGTCAAAATCGCATACCGAGCCGAGGGCGACGCACTCATATAAGCATTGAGGCGATTTAAGTGTTCTACCCAGCCTTCCGGTTCCGTGCCCTCCAACTTCTTCTCCGGCTCCATCGCCTCCACCATAATGAAGGCCACATCCAACCCACCTCCTGCGCCAATGTAGCGGTCATCATAGACAATCATATCTGCCCGCCCTTGATACCGCCGCCCACCCTGATGCATCCCCTCAGAAAAATCGGCATACAGTTCCAGTTCGAGGGCATCCAGCGGGACACCGTATTCCTGATGTAGGAGAGCGATCGCCCAAATGGTGACTGGGTCTTCTGCCGGACGAATGTAAGTGCCGTCTGCCTTAAACAACTTCGACAAATTTGGGTGCTTCCGATAGTCCTCTGGCACATCGGCTGGCTTTCGATAGGGGTTAGTAAAATTAGCGAAGGACATGCGATCGGCAAGGGTAAGAATCAATACACTTGATTCTCTATGATGCCTTAAAGTCCTTGAGTTGTCTTGCTTTAGAGTTATTCATAGGTGCTGAGTCAGCTCCCGCTGGTTGGTCAGCCAAGCGCGGAGGTTTCGCACAGGTTGCACGGGCTTTTGGGACAGGTTGTTATGCCCACAGCGGGTACAAACCCAGGAGCGCTTTGGCTTTCGGTTTCTGAGCAGTGGGGTTCAGAATGTGCTGGGCGCGATCGCGTCGCTGCCTCCAAGTCTGTTTGGATTGAGCCAACGGGTCAGGTTCCGAATGATCCCACTCAAATTTGATGGCATTCACCAGACAAATCAGCAGCAATAGCCCCATGAATCCCATAAACCCGATCATCAATTCTCTCTCTTCTGTGGGTTAGCCTGATCAACTTCCCGGACTGATGGTGGTTTTGCCAAAGGTCATGAACACCAGGGTGGTGCCCGCAGGGCCACGATCGACCTCCCAACGGCACTGTCCCAGCAGCCAGAGGTTGTCTTGGGCTTGAGTTTTGAAGTGTAGTTCAGCCACGCTGCGGGCGAGCAGCGTAGGGTAGTCTGGTGGTTCAGGTTTTATGGATTGTCCTCCCTTTGTTCCAGTCTTTGCCGCAGTTCAGCTTGTTTATCCAGTACCCAGAGAGCCGCTTGGGGAGGTTGGGTGCGACTGTAAATGTCGAGCAGGTTGTTGTAGCTGCTTAAGGCTGCTGCGTACCGTCCTAGCTGCTCCAGGAGTAGGGCTTGATTCTGCCAGCAGCGATCGTTGTCAGGGTCGATCGCCAATGCTCCTGCATAGCTGATCACTGCTTCCTCTAGCCGTTGCAGCTTGGTGAGCAGTAAGGCCCGGTTATACCAGCAGCCTACATCACTGGGTCAATGGCTAAAGAATGGTCGAAACTGGCCAGTGCCGCTTCTGCTTGATCGGCTTGGGTGCTGAGCAACATGGCGCGTTTGTACCAAAGCTGGGCATTGTCTGGATAGCGTGCTAGTGCCCGATCGTAGTTTTCCAAGAGCAGCGTAAAAATTTCCGACTGGGGATAATTCAATTTCCCCAAGGCTTCATTCACGGTTAAATCATGCCAATCGGGGTTTAGCTCGAAGGCGGTTTGATAGGCGGCTAGTGCTGCTTCATAACGCTCAGCCTACATGAAAACATCACCCTTGCGTCTCCAGATCCAATCTGGCGTTTCACCATATTGATTCGGGTGATTATTGCCTTCAGCCAATTGGCTCAATTGCTGATCAGGCATCTAGAAGCTCCTGTTCTCGGCCTAGAAGGGCATAGGCTTTGCAGCGATTTTCCTGGGCTATTGCCTCTAGGGAATAAGCTTGGTTGTAGGTATCAATAGCCTCTGCATAATGCCCCAGACTGAACAGAATATTCCCCTTGTCTCCGTAATATGCCCCTAATGTTTGGTCGTTCTCTGGATCATCTTCTGCCTCTAAAAGGGCGATCGCTTGGTCGTAGCTGGCGATCGCGTCGTCTGATCGTCCTAGATGGGCTAACAGGCTACCCTGATTCGCCCAGAGATCGCTGTAATCTAACACATCGACATCCGGCAGATCCGCAAACCCCGCTAGTGCTCGTTCGTAGCTTGCAATGGCTTCTGTAAACCGCTGGAGGTCATGCAGTGCTGCTGCGCGACAGGCCCAAGCATGATTGTGGTCTAGATCAAGCGCGAGGATGCGATCGCAGGCATTGAGGGCTGCGGTATAGTCGCCCGTTTCCCGCTGCTGCTTGGCTAGCTCATACCAAGCATCGAGGTGTTCAGGAGCTAGCTCAACAGCTTGCCGCAACAGGGCGATCGCGGTCTGACAGGTAGCCCCATTTTCTAATGCCGCTAACCCAGCCTGATAATAGTCTTCGGCGCTTGAGTACTGTGGCAACCCATTACTCATACCGTTTGCATCTCCTCATGTTGGGAGAGAAGATGCACCACCCCCGCCGGGTCGAAGATCCAGTGGCCGCGAAAGTCGCCCAAGGGTGCCAATTCATCGCGAATCGGAGTTTGGGATGCTGTCAGGTAGTCCACTGCCTCTTCCAAGTCGTTGGTGGATAGCTCCAACCATACATCCGTCTGGCTGTAGTGGGGCACTTCATCGAGCCACAGTCGCATCGTGCCAAACTGGAACACATAGGAGGTGTCCCGTTGTCCCAGGTGAGGTAATCGCAATGTATCTCGATAAAAAACAACAGTTTCTGCAAACCGAAATCGAGGAATTTTTAGGGCAATATTGCCGCCCCCTGAAAATGCGGGTTGAGGATTTGAGTTCATTCTGATCTTCTGAAATTGAGTTAACTAGCGATCGCTATAAAACAAAACATTGGAGGTAACTACTCGGTCTGCCCTCACCCTAAATCCCTCTCCCAAGCAGGGAGAGAGACTTTGAACTGGACAGGTTCCCCTTCTCCCAAAAAGGGAGAAGGGGCTAGGGGATGAGGGCTGTGTATAGCCTGAGCAGTTAGCATTGGAGAAATCGCGACTTTGTAAGTCAGAGGGTTGAATCAAAAAATAAAAGATTGCATCATGCAACTCTACCCCCGGCTGCCCCACCATGCGAAACAGCAATTCGTAGGGCGGAAAGTTTTCACTAAACGCTAGAGGAAACAATTGCGCACGGGGATCAGCTTGACTAAAGGCAGGGTAGCCACCTAAGCGGTGTCCATCACCCGCTAAAAGGGACAATGCTGCGTCTAATACGGGGTCATTGCTGGCGCGATCGCGGAGTTCTCGCAGGGCGTAGTCATAGTTTTCAGCAAAAAATTCGCTTGTTTTTAAGGCTTCAACCCAGGTGGTTAGCCCCCCTGCATCCATCGGGGCAAGTTTGATTTGAAATCGCAAACTGAGTCGTTTGGGGACGATGGGATGCTCAAAGGGGGGAAAAACTAAAGTCGGTGATGAGATCTGCAACGGCAAGGATCGGGGCTGGGAAAAAGAGAACTTTTGCCCCTGCTAATTCCATCAATTCTGGATAGGACATCGAGGCTCGTGCTTCGGTGGCAAACCAGGTATGGTTCCATTCCCAGGTAGGTTTATCCACTCCATAAAACTGCAAAATACCTGTTGTGGGAAACCCGTCTAGGGGAGGAACTTCAGCAAGGTTAAACTGGGCGAGCAAGGGGGCTGGTTTGTCGTCAATCTGAGGATAATCCATGCCCACCAGAAGATAGGGCGTTCCTCCGAAATGGCTGTCCCAGGGTAGAGGGGAGTTGTCTTGGGAATTTGTGGTTTCGATGGCAATAAAGGGTCGAATGGTAGATTCGATCGCTGTGATTTCTGCATCTGAAATTTCTTCCCGTAAAATCTGGCAAAGTACTCCACCGCAACCTAAGTTTTCAAGTCAATAATTTGTCATTTTCCCAACTCTGATCGTTTTATTTAGAGGATGTTTGGAAGTTTGGCTTCTAGGGGTTTGAACGACTAAAGTCGTTACTACAAATGTGAGAGATGGATGTGGTTATTGGGGGGAGTTTATTGTGATGAGTCTATTTTGTTTAAATGCCTTGTTAGGAAGAGATTAAATTTCTTGACAGTCTGGTATCGCCCATAATTAATAGCTTTGTTGTTAGATAAAACTCCCAATATAAAAATGAAAGTATCTGATCAAGTCGTGAAATGTGAATGGTGGGGTTAGAATTTTAACTTGGGCAAAGTAATGCTTGAAAATGATTTTTGCTCGGATTTTATGGAAATGAGAAGTGATGATGGCTAATAGATCTGATCCTTGGGTGCTGACTATAGATGAAGAATATAATTGATAACTCACACCTGACGGTATATAGCAGTCCTAAATCATTCGTAAGATAAGTCAGGAAAGAATAAGCCCAGAGCAAAAATTATGGTTACGCTTGTTCTCATAAATCATCTAGGATTGCTATAGATAAACGATTATAGATAAATATAATACAAAATATGTTCTCAAAGCGATCTCAAAGACTTTAAGCGAAGCCAGCTAAAGAATCTATGCAATCCGTGAGAGAGTAGAGACAACCAAACCTCACCCTCTC
>NZ_JBRAGO010000135.1:0-9341 GCF_052746595.1 Leptodesmis sp. | reverse complement strand
AAATAGATTTGCTTCCGGAAAAGTATCTGGCGTTAAAACCGTAACTACACTCACCCAGTTTGCCGACATAGACTCAATACTATGCAGGTTTTCAGTAACCTACATCAGCAGGTTTTCCCGGATAGCCGCGACTTCAGTCGCCAGGGTGAGAGAGAGACCTTTAAAACATCCTCTTAGAGAACGGTCCTTTTCCTATAAGAGAAACTAAGATTCTGGACTTGGAAAAAGTTTATTTGCGATTAATGGATTGCAAAGTATTCCTTTTAACTATCTTGACTAAAAATCATCTAAAAAGGCTCGAAAATACTGCGAATTGTTGATTGGAACTAAGAAGCGAGATCACATCTAATCCAAAATTATTTTCCCCTTTTGCCCGTTTCTCTTACTTGTCTGTTTCTCGTAATTGATTCTTATTAAATCTGGAATACAAAAAATGGCTAACTGTCCTTTCTGCTCAAGTATTTTGTTGCGCCATATTCGTATGGGGCAAATGTATTGGTTTTGTCGTCGCTGCCGGACAGAAGTTCTGCAAACAAAGGCCCATCGAGCAGTGAACTTATCTACTCCACTCGCTTACCTGATAGGCGATCTCCAAGGTAATATTAAGTTGCATGAAACTCCTCCATCTTCGTTGGTAGTTCACAAAGATTAATAAAATAGCTCAGGGAGCAACCGTAGGCCATCAAGAACTGATAAACAGCGATAGCGGGTTAATGCAGGCGTAGCGACGATCGTCCCAAGCAGTAGCCGAGCACTCGTCTGTTCCGTACATGAGGAGAATCTCCGTAAAAAACCTGATCTCTCTAATAGGATGATTGATCATACTGGAGTGGCAAAGTGCTGATAGATGAGTAAAGTAAACTCAGTCAGGTTTATCTAGTTCTACCATCACCTCGTGCAAGGTCTTCCTCTCGTGACTCATTCATACTCAGAACGCCCTCGAGTGCTAGTCGTTGACGATCATCCATCTAGCCGGATGACGGCAGTAGCCCTGCTGTCTGTAGAAGGGTATGACGTGATAGAAGCTGATTGCGGCTTAGATGCACTGGAAATGGTCAATTCTGGCAATCCAGATCTGATTCTTCTGGATGTGATGATGCCCGGCATGGATGGCTTTGAGGTATGCCGCCGCTTAAAGCAGGATGAACACACTCGGCTCACTCCTATTGTTTTTGTGACAGCTTTGGACGATCGTCGTTCTCGCCTGAGAGGAATCGAGGCCGGAGGCGACGATTTTCTAACGAAACCCTTTGATCAATTGGAACTCTCAGCCAGAGTCAAGTCCTTGATTCGCCAGAAACGGCTGAACGAAGACCTGGATCATGCGGAACAAGTTCTGTTCTCCATTGCCCGTACTATTGAGAGTCGTGACCCCAATACGGGAGATCATTGCGAACGCCTGGTTAGCTGCGGAAAAGCGTTTGGAGAATTCCTGGGATTATCTCGCAGCGAAATTCGAGACTTAGCCTGGGGAGGGTATCTGCACGACATCGGCAAAGTTGGCATTCCAGATTCAGTGTTGCTTAAACCAGGGAAGCTCACCCCTGAAGAATGGGAGATTATGCAGCAGCACGTCTCTATAGGAGAGCGTATTTGTCAACCCTTACGTACCATGCGGGGAGTAGTTCCAATTATTCGTCACCACCACGAACGCTGGGACGGTTCAGGCTATCCGGATGGACTGGTAGGCGATCAAATTCCCCTATTAGCTCAGATTTTTCAACTCATCGACATTTACGATGCACTGACGAGTGAGCGCCCTTACAAAAAAGCCTTTACCCCTCAAGAAGCCCTCGCCATTTTGGATGAAGAAACGGCCAAAGGCTGGCGTAATCCGGAATTGGTCAAACAGTTCAAGGCTTTTATTGCCACTGTTGAGGATATCCCAGAGAATACTAAAGCTGGAACCTCTGAAACAGAAGGCTTATCTCAACCCACCTCCTCGGCTGCGTAAACTGGCAAGATGGCCTGACTCGATCGCTGGTAGAGGACAAACAATCACAGCCATTCCATCTCTTCCCATATTTTTGTCCATTTACTGAATCGCCTGAGATAAGCTTAGAAACGGAATCAAGCAATAAAACAGGCTAAGAGAAGGATGGTAGCAGTAGCAATTTTGGCGGCTGGTCGTGGAACCCGGATGAAATCCGATTTGCCCAAGGTTCTACACCAACTGGGAGGACGTTCCCTGGTGGAATGGGTATTAAACAGTGTGCAAGGCCTCCAACCTATACGCCGACTCGTCATTGTGGGCTATCGACGGGAATTGGTCATCGAAGCTCTTAACCAAAAAGCCGATGGTAGCCTGCTCCCCCCCTTAGAATTTGTGGAACAACCTGAGCAACTGGGGACAGGTCATGCCGCTCAGCAACTTCTTCCTTACCTGGATGGCTTTGATGGCGATTTATTGGTTTTGAACGGAGACGTACCCTTACTCCGTCCTGAAACACTACAATCCTTGCTACGCACTCATCAAGAAAATCAGAATGCGGCAACATTGCTGGCCGCTCACCTACCCAATCCCAAGGGATATGGGCGCGTCTTTTGCAATGGTCAAAATATCTTGCAACAAATTGTTGAAGATCGAGATTGCACACCAGCCCAGAAGCAAAATCGCCGTATCAACGCTGGGGTGTACTGTTTTCGGTGGGTAGAGCTGGCACGGATCTTACCCAAACTGACTGCAGAGAATGATCAACAAGAATACTACCTGACGGAGGCGGTGAACTATATGGAGCCAGTTATGGTGGTCGATGTGGAAGATTACCAGGAGATTTTAGGAATCAACGATCGCAAACAATTAGCCGAAGCCTACAGCATTTTGCAAGACCGGATCAAGGAGAACTGGATGAAGCAGGGAGTAACGCTGGTCGATCCAAACAGCATCACCATTGATGACACGGTTCAACTTGCTGCCGATGTCGTCATCGAACCCCAAACTCATCTCCGGGGCCATACCCGCATTGAAGCGGGCAGTCGTATCGGCCCCGGAAGTTTGATTGAAAATAGCCAGATTAGTCAAAATGTCACGGTTCTCTATTCCGTAGTTACAGGTAGTACGATCGCTGAAAATAGCAGAATTGGACCTTATAGCCACCTGCGCGGTCATGTAGAAGTTGGTTCGGCCTGCCGAATTGGCAATTTTGTGGAACTCAAAAATACCAAGTTAGGAGATCGTACCAATGTTGCTCACCTATCCTACCTGGGAGACACCACGGCTGGAAATCAAGTCAATATCGGCGCGGGAACCATCACCGCCAACTATGACGGGGTGAAGAAGCATCAAACAAAAATTGGCGATCGCACCAAAACAGGTTCCAACAGCGTTCTGGTTGCTCCCCTGACAATCGGCGAAGATGTCACGATCGCGGCTGGCTCTACGGTTACAGAAGATGTGCCCAACGATGCCCTCGTCATCGCCCGCCCCCATCAAGTTGTCAAGCCTGGTTGGCGACTCAAAAGTTGAGAGTTTTAAGTTTTGAGTTTTAAGGTAAACTTAGCACAACTTTAGCTTTGAACTCTGCACTATACTGAGTGCTTCAGCAGTTAGAGCCTTTGTAGATCGCAATTGCCAGGTGCTTTGCTGTTATATTAACGTTCACCAATGGGAAAACCTTGAGTAGATAGTGGTTGTCTCAGCCTGCCTTGAGGCACCTAGCGCGAGTACCACCTGTAGCAGAGTTTTTTGGGTAAGCAGATTAACTGCAAGAAATTGTTGGGCATCGAGTGGCAGACTGAGCAAGTAGGAGGAGGATTGAGTTAAACTCAATCCTCCTCATGTCTGTCAAAACTCGCCCTACCATTGCACCTTAATTTAATCTACAGTCCTAAGCAAACAGCAGCTGAGCTGTATTGCCGCTGGCTAAGTTGAGGCCAATGGTATTGGCGGTCAGTCCGCTGACATTGCGTAATTCCAGTAGGGATTGACCAGAGCCAAACCCTGCATTATTGGCAATGCCATCACTCAATCTGAAGAAGGTACTACTGCCATTGCTGACCACATCGATCGCGGCGATTCCCTCAAATTGCAAGCGATCGCCACCAGCACCCAATGTGAACTGGTTAACAACGTCGATGCCATCACCTAAGCGATAGATCACGGTATCAGCGGAGTGGTCATGCCCTAAGTTGAGTGTGTCATCACCCACACCACCCACTAAAATGTCAGAGCCAGATCCGGCAAACAACCAGTCATTCCCATCGCCACCCCGCAGAATATCATTTCCATCGAGACCATACAATCGGTCATTCCCACCCTGTCCATTGATCACATCATCCGAATCATGAAACCCAGAGACTGTATTATCCAGATCATTCAGGAAGGTGACGGTATTGCGGTTAAATACCACTGTACGAACATCATCTTTATTGAATACATCAAAACTATCCTGAAAGGTAGTTTGACCATCAAACAAGATGTTCCCCAAATCAACCGAGGCACCTGTCGCTTTTGTCAAATTATCTAGGTTTTCCAGGGCAAAGTTACGTAGGATGACCCCCGTGTTGGCAATCCCCTCAAAGGTGATGATCAAATCATCGCCATCCTGGGTCAGCAGCATGTTACGAGCTGTTAGCCCTGAGCCTTCCAGCTTGATCGTATCCAGTTCAGCGATCGTGCTGCTGCTGGGGTTGACACCACGACTGATGCCACCGAAATCAACGGCAATGCCATAACCTTCGCCCTGCCTGACCGTCAGGTTTTTTTGTCTGCCAGATCCTTCCAGCAGATCCGCAAGATCGATACCAAACAGGGTCTGGTACATCAGTTTGTAGATCTCAGTATTGTCCAAAGTACTGGGCAGTTTGTCGGCGTTCAGACCGTAGGTTTTGGCCACGATGCTACCTGGGAAGTCTGGCGTACCTGCCCAGACCACACCAAAGTTCCCCATGGGACCGTCAATGCTATCCATTGCCGCAAAGGGAACCCAGGGAAACTCTGAGCTGGCAGTACTACCTTTTTTCCCATCCAAGAAAGCTCGGGTGTTATTGGTGGTTGTGGGATTGACGTTGATAAAGGGAACTTCAGGCTGGCTATCTGCCAGATTAGGATTGCTGGCATCGAAGTTGCCACTGGGACGAGTGTAGGGAGCAAACTGGAATACTTGCAGACCACCTGCATCACTGTCAGCAGCAGTGATGACGAGGGTATTGGGATCCTGGGTGTTGACATAATTCATTGCTACCCCGATCGCCGCATCTGCCCGACGCATAGCTTCGATCGTCCCCACGGCATTGTTTTTGTTTGCAAAGTTATCGGTGCCCTCCTCTTCAACCACCACAAAGAAACCATCAGGGTCGCGGTTGAGAATCTTGAGGGAAGCCTCCAGCATCTCAGCGACGGTGGGAGCTGTTGCCACGTAGAGGGGACGGGGATTAGCTGTATTTAGTCCCAGAGCCTCTTCCCGTCGATCGTCAAAGGTGTGATTGGCGGCAAAAACCCCAAACAATTTGCTGGGAGGGTTGGGGCTGTTAACCACGGCATTCATCTGGTCTTCGGTGTAAACTACCGTGTAGCCCAGGGATTTTGCCAGGTCAATCAAGTTAATGGTGGGGCGATCGGCGGGATCATCAAATTGCGCATCAATTTCGGGGGTGACATGGAAACCCGTTGTGCCCTTGGGTAAGAGATACACTTCTCCACCAGACATGATCACGTCAGTCCCAGAGCGGATCACCTGTTCAGCAATCTCGGCGGTTTTATCTCGCGCTCTGACTGCTGGATCGGGAATGCGGTTCAGGGTTGCAGCAGCAAAGGCCGCCGTTCCCGGTTCGCCAATATGACCCGACTGGATCAATGCGGTTGCCTTACCTGCGGCGATCGCTTCTTCTAGGATGGTCATCCCCACCTTGCCGGAAGCAGGCGTAACCTCACTATTATCATTGTTTAGACCAAAGGATTCGGCAAAGACCTTCACCCCATTGGCGTGGGTCACAGCCCCAGCATTAGACGTTCCCGTGAGCTGGTCTTCCATATGTCCCAGGTAAACACCAGCATTGGACATCATGTCCCAGTTCAGGCGGCCGTCAGGGCCTAAATCAATGTTGCGCAGCGCCATGTAGTGAGACGGGCTAGTGCCATCCGGGTGAATGAAGATAACATTCCCTGTTTGTTTGGTTGCTTGTGGGGCTGGCGTTGGGTCTGGATTCCGCGATTCGAGTTCAACCTCGAACAGCGTTTCGTACATCAGCTCGTAAATCTTGGTGTTGTCCAGCGTGGCAGGCAACTTGTCTGCATTAAGTCCATGCGCTTTGGAAACAATAGAACCACTGAAGTCAGGGGTGCCAACCCAGGCAATGCCAAAGCTAAACATATCACCACTGGCATCGGGTTGTGCCACAAAAGGTAGCGTGTTGGCTCCTGTTTGCCCATCCAGAGGCACATTGCGGGCAGTAGTCCCATCGACCGGGTTGTTGTTAATGGTTCCCACATTATTGGTGGGAGTGCGGGAGTCAACCACCTGTAATCTACCCGCATCACTATCAGCAGCCGTAAGAATCAGGGTATTGGAATATTTCTCGACAAACTTTAGCACAACCCCGATCGCTGCATCTGCCCGACGTATAGCTTCCAGCGTACCAGGGGCATTGTTGTTATTGCCAAAGTTATCGGTGCCCTCTTCCTCCACGATGGCGATCGACCCATTGTCAAAGTTAGGGTGTAGCTCCATCAACTTCTGGGTTACTTCCAGCATCTCAGCGATGGTAGGAGCCGTTTCTAGATAGAGGGGCCGGCCATTGGCTGCCAGAACTTCTTCCGGTCGATCGTTGAAGGTATGAATCGGTGCAAATACCCCCAGAACTTTAGTTGGAGGTACAGGGGTTTTCGCCGGATCGAGCAAATCCCTCAGTTGCTGTTCAGTATAAACAACGGTATAGCCCAGGCTTTTTGCCTTTTCAATCAAGTTTTCGCTAGGGCGAATGAGAGAACTGGTGCCGAGGGCATCCAATTGTGCGGCAGTACCATGAAATCCATCAGTTCCCACAGGCAGCAGGTTTAACTCACCACCGCTCATGATGAAATCAACACCCGATTCAATCACCTGACGGGCAATTTCAGCGAATTGAGCACGTGGGACAGTCTGGGTGCCGCTACTGGTGACAATTTCTTCCGTTTTGGCAACGAAAGCAGCCGTACCGGGTTCAAAGATCGCCCCAGATTGCAATAAAGCCGTGACCTTCCCTGCATCCCTAGCTTCTTCGATGATCGTTTTTCCGGTGATACCCGATAAAGGAACAATATCCAGGTTCCCCTACTCATACCCGAAAGACTCTGCATAGACCTTTGCGCCAGTGGCATGAGAACTGCCCCTCCGTTGGAGGTTCCTACCAACTGGTCTTCCATGTGTCCGAGATAGACCCCTGCGTTGGACAACTTGTCCCAATTTAGTCGCCCATCTGGACCGTAATCAGCAAATCGGGCAGCTGCATAGTGAGATGGGCTGGTGCCATCGGGATGAATAAAAATGACATGGTTTCCTGCCATACCTCTTAATTTCCCCCTACTTTTATTGACAAAAACTGCGTTAATTCAAGAGTTTTTTCGATTAATTCAATCTGTAAAAAAGTCGCATTTTATTCTAACAATCACATCGATTTTTATCAAATTTTCATAATCAAAATAATTAGATCATCTATAAGTTTTTCTGAAAAAACCTCAACAATAAAACTTATATTGATTGTTTTCCAAATAACCTGACAGAACGCTTAAGAAAATATGACTTGGTAATACTAAATTACTTAATTAATACCTCCTAACAAACAATGACAAAGCCATTTAGTTATTCAGTTTGGATTTTTTTAGTTATTCAATTTGGATTTTTAAAGAATAGCTTTAAAGAATAAATTGATAATACTTTGTAATCTTTGCAGGCATATGCAGATCTTCATAGTTTAATCTTCATAGTTTAAGAGGCTATTTTAAAGGCCTGTTTCTTTTGTATCCTGTCGATGAAGTCGCAGCTATAGGCAGAAAATCGTCGATGTAGGTTGCTAAAAACCTTGATTTTATTGAGTCTGCGTCGGCAGATTGGGTGAGTGTAGTCGCGGTTTTAAACGCCCGGTATCTTTCAAATACCCTCTAATAAGAGAATCAAAAAATCAACTTCTCAAGCTCTGTTGATTCTCAGTTTTGAAGCAAAACTAACTAAAAAACCTACCCATTAAGCTGTTTGCTCACCGTTAACGCTCAACTCGTAAGAGACGATGACATTGATAATCCCGAATCAATTTCTCGATATAATAGGCCATCGCAGTTAGCAATTTGCCATCAGTTTGCAATTACTAGAATTTACAACATATCCAACTCATAAACGCTTCCTACTTTAACAGTTAGTTAATCGGAATTAGGCCTACTATAGCCGAATGAAACTGCTGACAATGAAAGACAGTTCATGCTAGCTCATCAGCCACTGATCTATTCTTCTAGTCCAGGGGATCAACCTCCTAAAGTTCTATCAATCAATTGCGTCAGGTCAAAGGGATAACTCTTGAAAAATATACTGTTTAGAAATTAAGTGGAGTTAATGTTGAGGTTAATACTGAGAAATCTCAGAGGGTGTTTGAAAAGTATCCGGCGGTTAAAACCGCGACTACACTCACCCAATCTGCCGACGCAGACTCAATAAAATCAAGGTTTTTAGCAACCTACATCGACGATTTTCTGCCTATAGCTGCGACTTCATCGCTAGGGTGACTTAACTTGTCTCCACCCCTCACTCTCTCGGCAATTCTGGACGATGATGGCTCCAGGGCTGGGCGGCTTCGATTTGGGCGGCTAGAGAAATCAAGGTAGCTTCAGCGGCAGGACGACCTACAAGTTGAACCCCAACAGGCAGACCATTCGGATCAAAGCCCGTGGGAATAGCGATCGCAGGCTGACCAGTAGCATTAAACGGTGGACAGGGGGCAATCCATTCAACAATCTTCCTGAAATTCTTTGCAGGTCGAAGTTTGGCTCACTCTCCCACCCGGATAGGCGGATGCAAATAGGTGGGCAACAGTAATACATCCACCGCATCAAAGAAAGAGACAATTTCACGAGCAATGATTTGCATTTGATCGACGGCTCGCAAATATTTTCCACAGGAACAAAACCGCGCCCGCATGGAAAACCAGCGGTTCATCTTCTCTAGAAAGATTTCTGGGACTCCAGCTTCATTTAAAACAGCCTGGAACACTGTGGTAAAGGGCTTTTCTAATTTCTCTATTCCAGTTGGACAGCCAGGTTCCACCTGATGTCCCAATCGTTCCAACAGGTGCGCTGTATCCAGAACGGCTTGTTGACAGACTGCATCCGCCTCTTTGATCGACGGTATCCCGGTTGAGAAGGCAATCTTGAGGGG
>NZ_JBRAGO010000134.1:0-9669 GCF_052746595.1 Leptodesmis sp. | reverse complement strand
TTAAGCTAAACGCAGTTCAGCGATCGCATTCCATGCTCGAATTCAGTACCCAACTTACCTATTCCCTACTGCGACAATTCGTTCCATCCTACCGATTTCTTAAGCTGCAGGCAGATACCATTGACTGTCACCATGTTCATCACACGGCCCTGGAAAGTAGTTCGATTACGGTGTTGAACTGGAATATTGCCAAAAATAACCACGATCGCCAGTGGTTAAAAGATTTTCGCAGTATGGTCAGGCACTATCGCCCTGATCTAATTTTTCTTCAGGAAGTTCGCTTTGATCTGGATGCGGCTCATGCGGTGGATTTGCCGGATATGAGTTGGAGTTATGCACCTAACTTTATTGATGCTCATCATCGCGCTTATTTTGGCGTGCTGACGGCGGCTAAAACCAATCCGATTCAAAGTCGGGCACTGGTAACGGAGCATTTTGAACCGATCGTCCAGACTCCCAAGGTTTCTCTGGTGACAGAATATCCCTTGAGTCATCGATCGCAGACACTGCTGGCAATCAATAGCCACCTGATTAACTTTGTTGATTTGCAAACGTTTAGAACCCAACTGCGGGATCTAGAGCAGGCGATCGCCACCCATCAGGGGCCAGTTATTTTCGCTGGAGACTTTAATACCTGGAGTGGATCACGATCGACCGCATTAGAGCAGGCGGCTAATCGTTTGGGATTGCAAGTGGCTAGTTTCAGTCCCGATGATTACCGGAAGATTAAGCGATTCTTGTTATCGCCACCGCTGGATTATATTTTTTATAAGCAATTGAGGGAACATCAGGTGAATGCACGGGTTTTGCATCACATCACATCCTCAGATCACAAACCCTTACTGACGGAGTTTTCCTGCTAATTGATCCAGATTGAAAACCGTCTGCTTGTTATCTACGGGATTGTCACCGTCATTGTGTACCTGGCGGGAGTTGCGAACGCGGCTCATGCGGTGATGACAGTGCGTTCCTCCCGAGGGGCGATCGCCTGGAGTATTTCTCTGCTGACAATTCCCTGGGTGGCCTTACCGTTCTACTGGGTGTTTGGCCGCAATCGCTTTTTTGGCTATCGGGAAATTTTGCGCTCTGCCTTTGCCCTGCATCGAGAGCGAGTCCGAGACATTTACCGGGAATTGCAAGAGTACCAGATCGCTTTGCCAGAGCAGTTTGCCTCGCTGGAGCGATTAGCCATGACCTTTACAGGAATCGCTTTCATGGGGGGAAATCGTGCCACTCTGCTGATCGATGGGCCAGAAACCTTCAAGGCCATGCTGAAGGCGATCGCGGATGCCAGAAACTACATCCTGCTGCAAACCTACATCATTCACGATGATGAAACGGGCCAGGTGTTTCAGCAGGCTCTGATTAATAAGGCTCAACAAGGCGTGCGAATTCATCTGCTGTACGATGAAATCGGCTGTCAGAAGACCCCAAAAGCCTACTTTGCGGCTTTGCGGCAAGCGGGCGTTCAGGTCAGTGCATTTCATACCACTAAAGGCCGGGGGAATCGCTTTCAACTCAACTTCCGCAACCATCGTAAAATCCTGGTAGTAGATGGAATGACGGCGTTTGTCGGAGGATTAAACATTGGTGATGAATATGCCGGAAAAGATCCCAAATTGAGTCCCTGGCGGGATACCCATCTTCAGCTTTGTGGTCCCAGTGTGCAGGTACTTCAGGGTGTTTTTTTGCAGGATTGGTACTGGGCAACCCGGCAGATTCTCGAAGTCAACTGGCAGGCCACGATCGATCGTGCCACTAATGCCACAGTTCTGATCTTTGCCACTGGCCCTGCTGATGCCCTGCCTGCCTGCAACCTGTTTTTTGTGAATGTGATTAACCAGGCGCAACATCGGCTCTGGATTGCCAGCCCTTACTTTGTGCCCGATGATTCGACGTTGGCAGCTCTTAAACTGGCGGCCTTGCGGGGGGTGGATGTGCGCATTTTGTTACCCAATCGTCCGGATCATTTGCTGGTTTATCTTTGCTCGTTTTCCTATTACAGTGAGTTGGATTCGGTGGGTATTAAGCTCTATCGCTACAAACAGGGCTTTATGCATCAAAAGTGTCTGTTAGTGGATCGGGCGATCGCCGCAGTCGGCACGACAAACCTGGACAATCGCTCTTTCTTTCTTAACTTTGAAGTGATGAGTTTTCTGACCCATCCCAACTTTGTGCAACAGGTCGAACAAATGTTGCAATCTGACTTATTCGCTTCTGTTGTAGTCAATTTGGATGACTACAAACGCCGTTCTTTGGGGTTTCAACTGATCGTTCGTGCCTCTCGTTTATTAGCACCGATTCTGTAATGTGAGTCACCCTGGCGACTGAAGTCGCGGCTATCCGGAGAAAAACTGCCGACGCAGGTTACTGAAAATCTTGATTGTATTGAGTCTGCGTCGGCAGACTGGGTGGGTGTAGTCGCGGTTTTAACTGCCGGATATTTTTCAAACACCCTCTAAACCAAATCCAGTTGGTAGGATGGTGTCCATAATTTGATACACCAAAACCTGGCCTGCGTGAATGGATAAGTGGATACTAAAAAAGCATTGGGAGCGGCTACAACCCCGCCTCACTCCTTATTGGTTTCTCCTCCCAGCCCTAATCATGCTGGGACTAACGGTCTTTTATCCAGCCCTGCAAGCCTTCTTTCTCAGCTTCACCAAGTTTGAATATGATCTCACCCAACCCCCCGTCTGGATTGGGTTGAAAAACTTCCAGCGGCTCTTCCGCGATCCCATCTTCTGGCAAACCTTCCGCAACACCTTTCTGTATCTAGTCTATGTGGTGCCCGTGCTGGTCAGCCTGCCTCTAGTATTGGCGATTCTGGTCAATCGCCAGTTGCGCGGCATTCACTGGTTCCGCGTGGCCTACTACACTCCTGTGGTGATCTCAATGGTGGTGGCAGGAATTGCCTGGAAGTGGCTGTATGCGGATAACGGTCTGTTGAATCAACTGCTGCAGATGGTCAAGCTACCCTCGGTGCCCTGGCTTACCAGTCCTGACCTGGCCTTGTTCAGTGTAATGGTGGTGACGATCTGGAAAGGATTGGGATACTACATGGTGATTTACCTGGCGGGGTTACAATCGATTCCGCAAGAACTGTATGAAGCGGCGGCGATCGATGGTTCCGATGGCATCAAAAAACACTGGGACATTACCGTGCCCTTAATGCGTCCCTATTTACTCCTGGTAGCTGTTATTTCCGCCATTTCCGCCACCAAAGTGTTTGAGGAAGTGTATGTGATGACACGAGGTGGCCCCAACCACAGTTCCGAAACGCTGGTGTACTACCTCTACAGCAAAGCCTTTAGCGAACTAGAAATGAGTTACGCCTGCACGATCGGTCTGGTGATGTTTCTGATCATTTTGGGACTGTCCGTCATCCGTCTGGGACTGGAGCAGCGATCGGTCAAGGTACAATCCGGTAATCTTCCCTGATCTCTTGGTATGCTGGGAACCGGACTGCATTTGACCTTTTCCTATGCCCGTACTCAGTACCACCACCCCTGTTGCTTTTCCCCTCGCGGCTGTGATCGGCCAGGAAGCTATTAAGCTGGCCTTACTCTTGGCCGCTGTCGATCCAGGGCTAGGCGGGGTCGTGATTGCCGGACGACGAGGTACGGCCAAATCGGTCATGGCACGGGCAATTCATGCCTTACTGCCCCCGATCGAAATTGTCTCCGGCTCCCTCAACTGCGATCCGAATCAGCCGGAGGAGTGGGATGACGAGACAGTGGCGCGATTGCTGGGGGATCAGGAGTCGGGAATCAGGGGTCGGGAGTCAGGAGTCGGAAGTCAGGAGACATCCACGCCCCACACCCCACACCCCACACCCCACATCCCTACTGAAGTTATCCCTGCCCCTTTCATCCAGATTCCCCTCGGTGTTACGGAAGATCGGCTGCTGGGGTCGGTGGATGTCAGTCAGTCGATTAAGCGGGGAGAGACGGTATTTCAACCGGGATTGCTGGCAGAAGCGCATCGGGGAGTGCTATATGTAGACGAAATTAATCTGTTGGATGATCAGATTTCCAATCTCCTCCTATCCGTCCTCACGGATGGCTGGAACCAGATCGAGCGGGAAGGCATCAGTTTTCGTCATCCCTGCAAGCCCCTATTGATTGCCACCTACAACCCGGATGAGGGAGATTTACGCAATCACTTGCTGGATCGAATTGCGATCGCCCTTTCTGCCGACCATGTTCTGGGCTTAGATGAACGAGTACAGGCTGTAGAGCAGGCCACTCGCTATGCCGATTCTCCCGCTGAGTTTTTGCAACAATATGCCAAGGATATTGACGACCTGAAAACCCAGATCATCCTGGCACGGGAATGGCTGAAAGATGTGCAGATCAAACCAGACCAGATCGAATATCTGGTGACGGAAGCCATCCGGGGTGGCGTGCAGGGCCATCGCGCAGAACTGTTTGCCGTGCGGGTGGCGAAAGCTCATGCGGCGTTGGAAGGCCGAACGAAAGTCTCTGCAGAGGATTTGCGGCGGGCGGTGGAACTGGTGATTATTCCCCGATCGATCATCATTCCGCCGCCTCCCGAAGAAGCGCCCCCCCCTCCTCCCCCCCCACCACAAGACGAATCCGAGCAGGATCAGGACGATGAGGAGGAGAAAGAAGACGAGGACAACACCGAACCGGATCAGGAGCCAAGCAGTATTCCTGAAGAATTCGTCTTCGACCCAGAAGGCGTAATCCTGGATCCTGAAGTCCTCTACTTTGCCCAGATGGCTACCCGTCAGGGCAAATCCGGCAGTCGCGCACTGATCTTTTCTGAAGACCGAGGCCGCTATATCAAACCCTTCATGCCCAAGGGACAGGCCCACCGGATTGCCGTCGATGCCACCCTGCGAGCAGCAGCTCCCTACCAGAAAGCCCGCAGACAACGCGCCGAAGCTCAAGAAATTCAAAATGCAGAATTCAAAATTCAAAATTCTCCACAAAGGCGGGTTTTCGTCGAACAATCCGACATTCGGGCAAAACGACTGGCGCGAAAAGCGGGTGCACTAGTGATCTTTGTCGTCGATGCATCCGGATCGATGGCGTTGAATCGCATGAATTCTGCCAAGGGAGCCGTATTGCGGTTGCTGACAGAGGCGTATCAGAATCGCGATCAGGTATCGCTGATTCCGTTTCGGGGAGAACAAGCTGAGGTCTTGTTACCACCCACCCGATCGATCGAAGCGGCCAAACGTCGGCTCGATCGCATGCCCTGCGGCGGCGGTTCTCCCTTGGCACATGGGTTAACGCAAGCGGTGCGGGTGGGAATGAACGCCAGACAATCCGGCGATATTGGTCAGGTGGTGATTGTGGCGATTACCGATGGACGGGGCAATATTCCTCTGGCCCGATCGCTGGGTGAACCCATCCTGGATGGTGAAAAGCCAGACATTAAAGCCGAATTGCTGGACATTGCCGGCAAGATCCGCACGGTGGGTTTTCAGCTACTGGTGATTGATACCGAAAATAAATTCATTTCCACAGGATTTGCTAAGGAACTCGCCAAGCATGCGGGCGGTAAGTACTATCACCTGCCCAAGGCTACCGATCAGGCGATCGCGTCAATGGCTCGCAATGCCATTTCAGACATGAAGGCTCAGTAGGCGATCAACAGACTTGTAATCCTTGAAGTGGGGTTTAATCTCGCTAAAGTGCCGCCCTCAGGGGGCAAAGGTTTGCAATGAGGAGGGGCAGACAGGACTGCCCACGTCACTACCTTACTTAAATTCGGAGATGTGCTCGTTCCTGCCTGATTCATCCCACTATTCAACAATGCCCTTTTTTGTAAAGTAAGCGATCGCTCTCCCATAAGCGATCAACGGCTCTCTGGTAGTAAGTCATGCTGGTGAACAAAAACAATTCTGTCAAAACCACTGACTCAACCTTAATGAATATGAGTTCCCCATCACCCAGGCTAGTCAGATCGAAGCCGCGATCGCTCAGAAGCTAACAATGCCGATTGCTGGTGTTCGTAAATTGATCAGTTATCAAATTAAGAATTGAGGGGTGTGCGCTGGAGCATGGGGAGATGCTCCTCACTCCATGGCTTTATACCCACTGGGAAAGTAGACGACGATGATAGAAATGTCGGGATGTTGACGGGCGATCGCTTCTGGTGCAACTCCTAGTGTTGGTGCACCTAATAATTCTGGATGAGCATTGTGGGTCAGAATCAGTAAGTCATCGGTTTCCAGAATGCGAGACACCTGGTTGACAAAGTGACCACGAACTCGCTGTACTGGCACGTCTGTTGCTAGATCAGAAATTTCTGGCAGATCACTCAACCGAGAATTTGAAAGCACCTGAAGGATCTGGAGTGTTGCCTTTAATTCAGTTGCTAATGCCCTTGCTAAAGCCAGGGTTTGCTGGAAATCGGGAGCCATTGTTTCAATCTCAGAAATAGCGAGAAACACCCGTTGAGTTGAGTTGATCGGTTGCACAAAGCGGGTAATGAGCATCGGAACTGATGTGCGACGGGCAACATTGTCAATCACACTACCAAAGAAATTGTCCCGGTAGGTTGAATACCCCTTCCAGCCGCAGATGATTAAATTCGCATTGCGCTCTTGAGCAGTTCGCAAAATTCCCTTATCAATCGAATCATCCACACGCCCGATCGGCTCTACATTGACTACGGCTGCATGGGCAATCGTTTCAGCCATTGCCAGTAATCGCTCTTGTTGCAGCTTAGCCTCGGCTGAAATAGGTACATGTGTATCGGTCAATACATGCAGGGGTAATAGAGTACCGTTTGTCCTTTTGACCAGAATCAATGCAAGTTGCAGCAGGTTATCTTCCGTACTGGGATTCGCGACAGGCACTAAAATACGATATCTGGCTTGGGTTTGGGGCAATTTTCTAGCTTGCGTTTGACGGGTACTGCTGGATTTTATCTGCTGTCCCCAGCGATCTGTGATCCAGGGAGAGGCAATGCAAGTCACCAAAATCATGGCGATTGTGCCATTAACCGTTAGCTGATCCACCAGATTGATTTTATAGGCGACCGTAATTGCTGCCAGGGTGGAGGCCGCCTGAGCAACTGATAGTCCAAACATTACCATAATGCTGGAGAAATCAAACCGAAACAGTTTGCCAGAACCCCAGGCCGGAAGCAACTTAGCCACGATCGCTACTCCTACCATGACCGCAGATACCAGCAGCGATCTCGGTTCCTGAAACAAAATCAGAGGATTGACCAGCATCCCTACAGAAATGAGAAAAAACGGCACAAACAATGTGTTGCCAATAAACTGAATGCGGTTCATCAACGGGCTGAGTTGGGGAATCAGTTGAGTAATGGCAATTCCCGCCAGAAATGCACCAATAATCGGTTCAATTTCAATCAGCTTGGCAAAGTAGGACACCACAAACAGGGTTGCCACGACAAAGGTAAACTCAGCCCCTTCATCATGGCCAAAGCGGCGAAAAAACCAGCGTCCTAGCCTGGGGACCCCCCATAAGGTGGCAAAGGTATAAAACCCTAAAGAGGGAATCAGAAATAGCCAGAATCCCAGCGTTAAATTCCCCTGATGAGCTTTGACGACAACTGCCAGAACCAGCAAGGTTAAGACGTTGGTAATTAATGTTCCTCCCAGAGTTGTCGTCACGGACTGCGATCGCATAATTCCCAGCTTACTAACAATGGGCAGCGCCAACAGAGTATGGGAGGCAAAACACGAAGCGACTAAAACAGCAGCCAGAAAAGGGTATCCCAACAGCGTCATGGCGGCTGCGCCCAGTGCCATGGGTACGGAAAACGTCGCCAGTCCAAAAATTACCGCTTTATCAGCGTTGTATTTCAAATCATCCAGACTGGTTTCTAGCCCAGCCATAAACATCAGAAATAGCGAACCAACGGTTCCGAGCAGAACGATCGTGCCATCTCGCTCCAGCAAACCGAAACCATGCGGCCCAACGATCACTCCCGCCAGAATTAAACCGACGATACCTGGCAAACGCAGATGCTCAAACAGCAAGGGTGCTACCAACATGATTGCCAGGATGACCAGAAAAACGGCGACCGGTTCAGTAATGGGGGCTTTTGGCAACAGCGGAGCTAGAAAATCTCGCAACGATAGCAAGCTAATAGCCGGGAGGTTCCACAAATGGTTCATCATTGCTCACTCAGGGTACAGCGCTGATCATAGTCGAAACATTACTGCTCCTGAACGATCCCTCAGCTAGATTCTAATACCTATGATAAAAACACCTGGAAACGGTGGCTCTTCGTCAATTAACAAACTCACTTCGGTTTTAAATTCAGACAAACACGGCAGCCCCCCTCAGGAAGATGTGTGCATTTCTGTGAAGAGAACAGCCCAAATCAGGGTGTTAAATTTTGCAGTCAACGAGGGGCATTTGAGGATATAGTTCGGTCTGGTTCAAAATAGGCTTATCTATTAGATGGTTGGGGTCTTCTAATAGAGGTTTATTGAAGGGGCCGCACGATCTCAATTCAGGCAGCGTTCGCGATCGCCCCTGATTCTGATCTGGGTACGCCATAATTGCTTTGATCGGATCGAGACTTTGGGTTTTACCGAGATGTGTGTACACAGTAGCCCTCATTAAGAGGACAGCAGGGATGCCAGGGGTGCGTAAATTTCTGGACACTCCAGCGCTTGGGCAACTGGCTCACAGGTGAGATGGCCCTGAAAAGTATTCACCCCTTTGGCAAAGGCCGGATCTGCAACCAGAGCCGCCAGCCCCTCCTGAGCCAGACGCTGCACATAGGGAAGGGTGGCATAGGTCAGCATGATGGTGGCCGTCCGGGGATAGGCTCCCGGCATATTGGTCACACAGTAGTGGATGACATCGTACTGGTAGTAGATTGGATTGGCATGACTGGTGGGTCGGGCCGTTGCGACACAGCCTCCCTGGTCAATGCTTACGTCAACAATCACGGCACCGGGTTGCATTGATCGCACCATCGCCTCGGTGACAACGATCGGTGCCCGCCCTCCTCGTTGCAGCACAGCGCCCACCACCAGATCGGCGGTTTGTACTTCCTCAGCAATGGAGTCCGGAGCAGACAGGCGGTAGCGGATCTGGGGAGATAGGGTTTGGGCAATTTCTGCTGCCCGCTCTGGGTGTCGTCCCATCAGACAGGGATCTGCTCCAATGACCGCCGCTCGTTGTGCCGCATGTCGTCCTACTATGCCGTCTCCCAGGATCACCACTTTGCCCTGCGACTCTCCCAACACCCGACCCAGCAAGACTCCCCGCCCTTTGTAGGTATGGCTCAAAAAATAATTGCCGACGGACACCGCCATATTTCCGGCGATCGCACTCATGGGAGCCAGCAGAGGCAACCGGCCAGCGCTGTCTTCCACTGTCTCGTAGGCGATCGCGGTGGTATGCTGTTCCAGCAACCGCCAAGTGAGGTTGGGATCAACCCCCGCCAGATACAGATAGGTAAACAAGATCTGATTGTGCAACAGAGGATATTCTTCTGCCAGGGGTTCTTTGACTTTGAGTACCAGATCCGCCTGCCAAGACTCTGGAGCCGAAACCAGTGTTGCGCCTGCCTGTTCATAGTCCGTATTGGCAAATCCTGCCTCCAGGCCAGCATCGATTTGGATCACTACTTCATGTCCTTCCTGAACCAGAGCTTTGGTTCCATCGGGGGTGAGGGCAACCCGATTTTCGTTATTTTTAA
>NZ_JBRAGO010000133.1:0-10029 GCF_052746595.1 Leptodesmis sp. | reverse complement strand
CGTTGGAACGCTCTTGGCGTTGTAAGGTTGTGGTCATAGTTCCGTAATAAGTGCTGTAAATGAATGACGGGTATGTATGAATCGGTTGACTGAAGCAACCGTAAACAAAACATAACAAAACCTCTCAGCTTTGTAAAGAAGTATGAGCAAAAATTTCTGGTTTGTAGCAAGTGGCGGATTTTTCCAGGCTGAACCCCCTTAACCGACTCAGCCCAGGCTCTCTTTACAGAAACCTAGGCTGCAAGGGTATGGAAGTAACTGGTTGCTCAAGCCTTTCTGAACGATCTCGATCGCTGAGTACCTCAGCTGCAAGGTTCTGAAAGCCGCTTGACTCTAAGGAAATTCGGGGTTAACCCACACTTTCAAGCGCGATCGTGGGTCGATACTGGGAGGGTTTGATTTGATATTTCACTAGATTGGCCAGTTCCTGCAGTTGGCTAATTGCTTCCGCTCCTTCCAACTTCATCAGTTCACGATCGTCCCGCATTTCAGTCCAGGTGATGCCATAGTCCGATACCAGAAAGCGAATCAGGTGGTTATCTGCCAGACTCACCATAAAAGATGCACTATTCATCTGACCGCCACAGGTGTAGCAAGAGGCCAGATAGCCTTGCCGTTCCAGGACAATGGCCAGCGCTTGAAGATTCATGACCAGATCCTGAACGAACTGGCGGTGTTGCTCTGCTAGACGGATGAACACGATTGACCTCCAATCACCACACCTAATTCTAAACCTTTTTAAGAATTTCTTAAGAAAATAGCTTGAAACTCTTGGGCAGATGGATTAAGAAATACCTGAAGTCCTAGGAATAGCCACTTAGAACCCTCCTCTGAGTATAACGAACGCTTTGCAGGATTAAGGTATCAATAAAGACAATTATTGACATAGTTAAGTCCCTCATCTTGTTAAACTAAGTCCAGTTAGAGAACGGTCATTTTCCTATAAGAGAAACTCCGGTTCTGGGCTTGGACAAGGTTTAAATAGAAGCTTGAAATTTGAGCGTTATCTATACTCCAACCAGTTTAGCTGAACTGATATCTTCTAGTCTCTATCAACTTACGGTCTACACCTCAAACCACGACACATGAGGCGCTTGAGCGATCAGAATGGCATTGAAGAAGTGTTAACAAAGGGGTAATTTTTCTGCTTAAGATGGTGGAGCAAAGCCTGAATCAGGAAACAACCGAATCAGTTGAGTACCTGACTAAAATAAAATCTATAAATAACTATTTGATTGGATTTAGAACGATTTTTGCGGGATCGCGTATCAACCAGAAGGAAAAGCGTAGATTATTGATAAAGTTAAGAAATCTATATAAAGATATTTAAATTCCATTATTTGTTTTTCTAATCTTTCTTTAGAGGATGCTTTAAAAGCCTGTCTCTTGGTCACCCTGGCCACTGAAGTGGCGATTATACGAAGAAAACCGCCGACGCAGGTTACTAAAAACCCTTATTTTATTGAGTCTGCATCGGCAAATTTTGTGAGTGTAGTCGCGGTTTTAAGCACCGGATACTTTTCAAAGGTTCTCTTACAGGTGCTTTTGCATCAGGTGGGCGATGTCACATCAGACGCGATCGCTAGAATGAGAGAGAGTCGCGTTTGGCCAGAATACTTATCGAATCAGTCTACGGAAATCTGCAAGGCATCAAGTCCAGTCAACTTAAGCAGTTACAGCGGCTTTATCAACAACGGCTGCCGGGAGATTGTTTGACAACTCCCGAATTTGCCCAGCGAATTGCCGCGATCAGTACCGACTTAGGTCAACCTATTTGTGTCTACATCAATCGTCGGGGACAGGTGATTCGGGTCGGTGTGGGAACCTTGAGGCAAACCCGGATCCCCCCGCTAGAACTGCCGCGTTACGGGGCAGAACGATTAAGCGGGATCCGCTGTATTTCCACTCAGCTTAAATTGGAGCCTCCCAGCGAATCAACTCTGACCATGATGGCGATTCAGCGGTTGGATGCCTTAGTGCTATTGACGTTAACGGGAGGTGGCTTTGAACGTCGGGGGGGTGGCGCAACTGGGTACATCAAGGAAACTTACCTGGCCCATTTGGTGCTCCATCCAGAAACGAACTGGACGGTTTCACCTCCACTCAGCCTGGATGCGCTGACGAGTCAAGATTTTTCTAGCCTGGTAGAAGGCTTAGAGGAAGAATTCCGGCGCGAATTTGTTGGACAGGCGGTGGATCAGCAGGGCGATCGCGTGCTGCTGGTGGGTTTGCAAACAGATGGCATCACGACTCAGCGCTTTCAGGATGGGCTAGAGGAAGTTACGCGGCTGGTGGAAACAGCAGGTGGAGAAGTTTTACAAATCCTGAAGCAACGCCGTTCCCATCCCCATCCCCAAACCGTGGTGGGCGAGGGCAAAGTGGAAGAGATTGCCCGTGCTGTGCAAACGATTGGCGCGAATTTGATTGTCTTCGATCGCGCGCTCTCTCCCGCCCAGGTGCGTAATCTGGAGACTCAGATTGGAGTGCGAGTGGTTGATCGCACGGAATTGATTCTGGACATCTTTGCCCAGCGTGCTCAGTCGGGAGCCGGAAAATTACAAGTGGAACTGGCCCAATTGGAATATCGCTTACCCCGACTGACTGGCCGAGGACAGGCGATGTCTCGATTAGGAGGCGGGATCGGCACACGGGGGCCAGGGGAAACCAAGCTGGAAACAGAACGACGAGCGATTCAACGGCGGATTTCTCGCTTGCAACAGGAGGTAGACCAATTGCAAGCCCACCGTGCCCGTCTGCGGCAACAGCGCCAGCATCGAGAAGTGCCTTCTGTAGCGGTGGTTGGTTATACCAATGCGGGCAAGTCCACCTTGTTGAATGTGATGACCAATGCTGAGGTATACACAGCCGACCAGTTGTTTGCTACCCTAGATCCCACTACTCGCCGCCTGGTGGTTCCTAATCCAGTGAACCAGGAACCGTTGCAGATTCTGCTCACTGATACCGTGGGATTCATTCATGAACTGCCCCCGTCCCTAATGGATGCCTTCCGGGCAACGTTGGAAGAAGTTACAGAAGCCAATGCCCTGCTGCATGTGGTAGACCTATCTCATCCCGCGTGGCAGAGTCATATTCGATCAGTGATGAGCATTCTGTCGGCAATGCTGATCGCCCCTGGCCCAGCCCTGCTTGTCTTTAACAAAATTGATCAGGTCAATGGAGACACTCTGGCCCTGGCACAAGAAGAACATCCCCAGGCGGTTTTCATCTCAGCCAGTGAGCGTCTGGGTTTAGCAACTCTACGTCAGCGATTAGGGCGGTTGGTTCATTACGCAGTTTCCTGTTAATCCAGTTTTTACGCTCTCGTAGTGCATAGTTGTATTGACACCAAGGTGATACTGGTAGGATGCTGTTAGCGTTAGCGTAACGCACCGATCCAATGGGAAAAACCCCTCGTGTCATTACAGCTAAAATCTTGCTTCGTATTCCAGCGTGGCTCTAGAGTCTCCTGAAAAATCGGTTGAACCGCGCAATAGTAAGTTGTCGTTGATGCGATAACGCAAACCAATTTGTGCAGCCTGATTGTTGGTTAATACCTTGAGTAAGGTGACAGAGAGGGCAGGGGTAATATCGATCGCTGCTTCCGCAGCTAATCCCAGCGTTGAAGTTGTTGTCGCCGTTCCTCCCCGACTATTGTTATTTTCACTACTGTAGGTGGGGAAAAGTCGAAACTCGCTCAACCCTAATGCTCGGCCAATGAATGTTTGAACATTATTCAGCAATGCTGATCTTGCCAGACTGGCGACCCCGTATAGCGGATCTCTACCGAGAGTATCAATAAAGCTGCCTCCAATCAGGGCCACAATCTCCTCCTCACTCCGGGGTGGACTACTCGATAATTTGAGATTTTCAGACAAACGGCTGGCTACCCCCCGTACTTCCGCCCGCACCTGTACTGTTTGCAAAGATCCCAAGCTGGTTGCTGGAGTCGGGATATCGAAAATTTCAGAGGGACTGAGGGCTATCGGTTGGCGACGATTGACGACCTCGGAAACCAGAGCAATCATCCGGACATTGAGTTCTGGATCCAATTTGTAGGCAGGAGTAAAGGTGGCTGTTTGTGGATAGCCCCGTTCCAACGTGAATTGCGTAGTAAACAAGTTGATTTGCCCGGATAGGAGCCGAATCGTACCTTGAGGCTGTAAATCACTCAAACTGCCATTAATTTCCAAATTACCCGTGGCCACAAAACTAAGCAGGGGAAGCTGGGTAATCGTAACTCCTCGGCCCAGTTCCAGCTGTAAGCCTGCAAACTCGATCGCGGCGTTTTGTTGCCCCCCTGTTCCTGGTGCTGCAGCCGTTTGGGTCTGATCTGGGAGGAAAATTTGTCCCTGACTTAGGACTACTCTGCCGCCGAGAACTGGATCGAGAGCTGTTCCTGTCACTGTAACGTTGCCATTGACCCCACCCTGGTAGACCCCTTTCAAATTCAGGCGAATCTGCTCTAAAGCTACGGATAATGGGTTTTGTGCATCCGGATCGGTAGTGGCTAGGGGGTTTGCCAGGGGAATCACACCCGCAGCAGCAATCTTTCCGTCACTAAACGCCCCTTGCAGCCGCTCCACCCGAATGCGATCGGTATCAAACCGAGCGCTTCCAGTGACATTGGTGAGCAGCTCTGGCAGAGCTTTGCCTTTGAGCGTGGCATTGTCTACTCTGGCAATCCCGTTGGCGATCGGGTTGGTTAACGTTCCCCGTACCTGAACACTCACCTCACCCTGGCCATCCACCCAACTGACCTGATCTGTAAAGACGTTCAGCAAAGCCAGGCCCTCATTTTTGACGTTGATGTCCAGACGGATGGCATCACTGGCTGAAGCTACACTGGCAAATGGCAGCTTGAGGGGGATGCTGCCCACAAGATATAGTGGCTCTGGCTCTACCACGGCTAACGTACTGGTGAAATCCAGGCGAGCATTGGCATAGGTAAAGCTGCCTCGGGCTGATTGGACAGGCGTATCATTGAGTACCCCATTTACCAGATTCAGAGAGCCGACAACCTGGGGATTCTCAAAACTGCCAGAAAGGGTTGCCGTCGCATTCAGCAATCCTTCAACGTTAAAGGGTAGAGCGACTACAGCTTTAAGCTGATCAACGGGCAAGTTTTCCAGCCGCAATTGTCCTGATTGTTGCTTTCCTAACACCTGTCCCGAAAAGGCAATTACCGCATCGTCAGACTGTAAGCGCAGGGGTAAGAAGGTGAGGCCGTTTGTACTGTCAAACGTGCCGATCGCCACCACTTGGTTGGCCGAAAAGCGTCTCCATTTAAAGTTCTCGCCTTGCAGATTGAAGTCTGCTTTGATCCCCGTTTTGGAGGAAATGGTGGTATTAATCGTGCCTGTAAATTGGCCGTTCAGATCTCGCAAGGGAGGAATCGGTGCATCTTCCTGTTCTTTTTGGATCTGAGCCAGGAGCCTTGCGATCTCGGTGATCCGACGCAACTGATCCTGAATCGGCACCCCGATCATGTCAATCGGAACGGTTTTCAAATCGGCGATCGTGCCGTAGTTAGGGGGTTGGAAGCCGCGCTGAAAGTCCTGTAAGTCAAAAATTTGCAAAGTTTCCAGCACATCCTGCACTTCTCCCCTGACCACATTGATCTGGCTCTTGGCTTCCAAGCCTCCAGTCAGGTTAGCAGTGGCAGCAATCTGAAGCAGGGTATTGCCCCGTTGCAGTTGACCATTGGTCAGGGTCACCATTCCATTCGCGAAGCTGATCTGACCACTAAATTGATTCGCTCGATAGTATCCCAAACCAGGTTGCAAAACGGTGACATCCCCATTCGCGGTTCGTCGATCCCAATTAATTGCCAGGTTGCCGCTTAACTGGCCACTGGGTGCATACTGGGGAGGGAACCTAAATCCCTGGAGTAATTCCAGCGGAAAATTACCAATCTGAGTCAGCAAGAGGCCGTTCTGGGTGCGCCCCTGGGCAAAAGCGTCTCCTCGCCGAATATCGAAGGCAATGGGACGAAATTGGGCATCTAAGACAGCAGCAATGCGATCGCGCTCTCCTCGTAAATCCAGCCGTACTCCCGGCCCGTACTGTACTCGACCCTGCAAATAGGGATCAAAAGCTACCTCGTTCAACACAAAGTTTTTCAGAGCCAGATTGCCATCCACACGAGGGGCCGCCGGAGTACCCGTGACCCGTCCTGCAAAATCTGCTCTGCCGGAAGCTCGTAAGTTTTCCGGTAAGCGGCTAGCCACTTCTTGCAGGTTGAAGTCACTGAGGCGAACGTTCAAATCTATTCCGGTTACGGATGGAGTTCCTGCAACATTGAGGGCGATCGTTCCATTAGCACTAAATCCGGGTGCAGTAGCTTGCTGCAATAACAGCTTCTCACCATTCCAACGGGCCTGGGCAACTAAAGGACCTTGCAAGAGAGAAATTCCTTCAGAGAAGCGGGCCGTTCCCTGAGCCTGAATGTTAGCGGGATTGAAGGAAGACAGGGAGCCAGACGCTTTGAACTGACCGCTGAATAATCCCTTTAAATCTGGGGAGAAGCGACTTAAGGGGATGCTACTGGCCGTGAGTACACCACGCCATAGGCCATTGGCCGCGACCCCTTCCACTCTGGCTGTACCACCTGCGACATTAAAAGACGTATTTTTGAGAGTGATTATCTCGTTAGCGATCGAGATTTCACCAGCACCTGCATAAGTAGCTTCAGGAGCCTGCCAGCGAACCAGGGTTTGTGGTGCACTGGCCGTTCCCGAAACTTGAGCGATCGCACTCACAGGGCCAATCTTGATAGGGGACGGATTGCCGTTATTGTAAGCAGCCGCAACAGGATCCCCCGGCACCCTGGAGACCAGGAAATTAAACGCTAATTTGGGATCCAATTTACCGGCAGCATTTTTGTTTCCCAGATCAATGCGGCCTTCTCCGGTGACCTGTCCGCCAGCGCTAGGAGTTACCTTGATATCCTGAATTAAAATTTCTTCTGCCCCTGTATCCAGCTTAAAGGCGGTACTGTATTGGCTCACGTCGATCCGATCGATCTGACCAGGCTTCGTGCTGCGGGCCACTCCACTGAGAATGGGTTTTTCCTGGGGGCCAGTCACCTTTAAGTCAGCCGTCACTTCACCACTCACCGGAACGGGCAGTGTTAGTTTCAAGGTTTTTGCCAGATTAGGGAGGCTGGTAGGTTTTACCTTAACGGCCAGATTAATAGATTTACCTAGCTCGATCGTGCCATTCGCCACCCCTTGCGCTTTGCCATAAAAAGCATTGACGTTATCTAACTGAATGGTTTCTCCCCGAAACTGCAATTTTCCCCTGGCCTGGGTAAAGAGCTGCGGCACCTGGGGAATGGCCATCGTGGTATCGGTAAACTGAGCCGTGCCATAGATGGGTGGAAACTTAACATCAGGACTCAGTTCTACTGTGAGGTTGCCGCCGCCGCGCCCTTTTGGGAAATCAAAGGGAAAATTGAGCAGACGGCCAACTTCAGCTAACAGAAAATTATTGGCTCGCACCTGCAGCTTTGTGTCTTGAGAGGGCAGCCGGGATTCTCCTTTCAGGTCCAGATCCCCACCCGTTGTCGATCGGGCCGCCAGTTCATACACGAATCGTTTGTTCTTATCCAGGAAGTCAACCTTACCGTTGACCTGATTCAAGATCACGGGCGATCGCTTCCCTGCGGTTTTTCCTAAAGACAGTAGCTCAACGGTGCCCTCCCTGGCCCGAATCGTTTTCAGTTCAATAAAACCTTCTTCCTCTTGTTGTTTCAGCCGGGTTGTAATCCATCCGTCCTGCTGTTGCTCCAAAAAAATGTCAGGTTTGACCAGAGTGACATCCAGTGCCAGCTTCCGGGTGAGTAATGTTTTCAGCGGATTAAAAGATGCTTCCACCGCTGCCACCGTGGCCCGATCGGTATCATTGGCTGTTGGTGGAATCGAGGAAGGCCCTAACCGAATGCCGTTCAAACCCAACCCCTCCACCTGGCCTACTTTCACCGGACGATTCAGGGTTTCACTGAGATTTTTCGCCACGATCGGTGGAAGTTGCTCCTTAACAAAATTCCAACCCCACCAGGCAACTGCGCCAGTCCCAGCCAGTAACCCCATCCCGACAGGAGCCACCACCCGTCGCCATCGTCTGCGATGAGTAGGAGAAACGGGTGCTGGATTGGGTTCCCGATCTGGAGGGGGGATTTGAGTCATGGAGATGCAGGAAGGATACAGGAGAAAATATACCGTCTACACTACTAATTCTCGCACCAGAGTCAAATAATTTGGATGAAGTGGACGGTGAATAGTGGATGGTGGATGGTGGATTGTATCAAGTTCGTCATTGGTCATTGGTCATTGGCGAAGAACAAAGGACAGAGGACGAAGGACACCCCCTCACCCGAATTCCTCCCGACTCGGTAGAATGGGGAAAACTCACTCAACACAGTCAGTCCATGATTCCCACCGTTATTGAACAGTCTGGTCGAGGCGAACGTGCCTTTGATATTTACTCTCGCCTCCTGCGGGAAAGAATCGTTTTCCTGGGGCAGCAAATTGATTCCGACCTGGCAAACCTGGTGGTTGCTCAACTGCTGTTCCTGGATGCTGAAGATCCGGAGAAAGACATTTACCTGTACATCAATTCCCCTGGGGGTTCTGTAACAGCGGGAATGGGTATTTTTGACACCATGAAACAAATTCGCCCTGATGTTTGCACCATCTGTTTGGGGTTGGCAGCCAGCATGGGAGCCTTTCTGCTGAGTGCAGGTACTAAAGGCAAGCGAATGAGTCTGCCCCATTCTCGGATTATGATTCACCAGCCCTTAGGGGGCGCTCAAGGTCAGGCTACGGATATTGAGATTCAGGCCAAGGAAATTCTGTACCACAAGCAGCGGCTGAATGAATTACTAGCCGATCACACTGGACAACCCCTGGAACGCATCCAGGAAGACACCGAGCGTGACTTTTTCATGTCTGCCGACGAGGCCAGAGACTACGGGTTAATTGATCAGGTAATCGATCGCCGCCCTTCTGCCACCCGACCGATAGCGGCATAGTAGAGTTAAGAATTAAGAGTTAAGAATTAGGGCAAGGATTTACTTGCAACTCTTAACTCTTAACTTTCAACTCTTAACTCTTTATAGTCCATTTGCCGACGGTAGCGCCCTTAAGTAATTCAAAAAGTCCATCAATTCGTCAACTTCCAGCTTTTGACGAGTTGATTTGCGGTAGGTACGCTTCAGATAGTCCCGTCCTTCCTGTTTTGTCCAACCAATTCGATCCATCTCAATATCGGTTAGAGCAATGAGAGAGGAGAGGTCTTCCGGTTCTTCGGGAGTCGGGACGATCGCTGGTTCTGGTTTGGCAGGTTTGGCTGGGACAGGACGATCGGCAGAAGGTTTAGAACTGGCCTTATTTGTGACTGAGCGTGGGGACGGTTCAGGAATGGGTGGGGGAAACTCTTGGGCTGCATACTCATCACTGCTGTCATACACTTCACTGAACTCTTGAGGAACCTCTTCCAGTGTCTCAGTAACCTGCTCTGAGAAATCAAAATCTTCACCTGTGGTGAGAGAAGTAATGGTTTCCAGGGGGTTGTAAGTGGGGAGCGGTGGCTGTTCTTCCTGCTTGGCCTCTACTGGGGGAGCCGCCTGGGTCGGTAGTGAGAAGCGGCTTTCTGTCTCGAACGACTGGTGGCGTGAATTCGGCCCATTCAGCAGCGATGGTATATCTGGCAAGGTGCTTCCTCCCGCTTCGATCGCGATCCCTAATACCGCCAAGACTCGTCCCCTGGCTTGATCCTCAGCTTGCTCGATCGTGGGTGCCGCTGCCATTGCTGTAGTTAAGATCGTCCCTCCTGCCTGCACCAGAGCACGAACCACGTACTGGCCTTCCTGGATGTGTATCAGTTCCGTGACTAAGGTGCTGCTGGGAAAACGATTCTGTAATTGGGTAAACACCGAAGGAGTGGAGGCAGGATAGTGCATGAGCTGAGGCCGAACGACATCCGTGAAAAGACTGCTAGTTACAATACTCTACCTAAATCCGTCGCAGT
>NZ_JBRAGO010000132.1:0-10157 GCF_052746595.1 Leptodesmis sp. | reverse complement strand
GTCATGGATAATGAATGCCGTGCTAGGCCCGGTGGATCCCCAATTGGGCAATTTTCCGGCCGCCAGCGTGTTAAAGGTTGTGGAAGAAAAACCGATCAAACGGATTGAGGATGAAACACTGATTATGGCCGATCTATCCCGCAAGGCGATTCAGCAGGTGCAGCGGTTTGTCCGGACGCTCCTGACAGATGAGATTCCAACTCCTAAAGTGGCTCCAGAAAAGGTGGATGTAATCATTCAAGCACTGACCACAGGACAGGTAACTCATGACTATCCCATTACGGTAGAAGAAGCTACAGAATTAGGGATGCCAATCACGGTAGGATTGCCCCGGCAAATTTATGATTTGATGGAACTTTATCCTCAACCTCAAGGAGGGCGGCCTACTGTGCAATATATTCCCATGCCCTACGGCCCGATGTGTCCAGTGTTGCCCGAACCTAAGGACAGGCCTTTGCCAGAAGCGGGTTCTACCTCAGAGAAATAGGTGTGACTTTAGACTTTTGGGCTAGAACCAGTGGTACCTGGATCAATTTGCTGACTGTACTGCTGGGGACATCACTGGGATTATTCTTGCGGGGGCGACTGCCCGATCGCATGGTTCTCATCATTACTCAGGGCGTTGGGTTGATTACCCTGTTTCTGGGATTTACGATGGCGACCAGCTTTACCAAAGTGCGGATAGGTATCGTCGATGGCGTGATTTTGGGATTGGTCACTCTGGTACTCGGTGGTCTGCTGGGAGAGTGGGGCCAGATTGAGGAGCGGTTGGTGGCGATCGGCGATCGCTTAAACCAGCGCTTCAGTGGTGGCAGTGGCTTTACAGAAGGCTTTGTAGCCGCCAGCCTGTTGTTTTGCGTGGGGCCGATGACCCTGCTGGGTTGTCTGAATAACGGCTTAACCGGAGACAACCGCCTGCTGCTGCTCAAGTCGTCTATGGATGGACTGGCCGCGATCGCACTGACCAGTAGTTTTGGTATTGGTGTAGGGTTTTCGGTCTTAATTATTCTGGTTTACCAGGGTGGCCTCTCGTTGCTGGCAGGTACCCTAGCCCAGTTCATTGTCGATCCGGCTACGAATCCTGTGGTTTTGCTGATTACAGGAGTCGGTGGTTTGATGATTGTCGGTATTGGCCTGAATTTGCTAAACATTGCCAAAATTCGGGTGGCGGCTTTTTTACCCGCATTAGTATTAGTGCCAGTGCTGTATTGGCTAGCTAGTTTGACGGGGAGAGGGTGATGAGGGTTGAGGATATCAATTACTGGGGAGGTGGGGAAATCTGATAGTCAGTTGTTTGGATGAGCGTGCCTGGATTTGGAGGCAATTGTTGGGCAGCTTGCTGGGCTGACAGTTCCTGAACTTTGAGAGTCCACTGGTCGATCCGGCGTTGGGCTTCTCTGTATAGAGCGCGGCCAAAGTAAATGTTGTTGGCTTCACTGATGGCCGATTGGAGGGACTGGATATCCTCTTTTCTGGCCAACGCCGTGGCTTGATCGAGGTAGGGTTGATCTTCTGCCGTTTCGATCTGACGATTCCATTCTGCGATCAGTTTTTGGGCTTGGGGGTACTGAGGTGTGCTGGAAAAAATCATTTCTGCTTCAGAAATGGCATCCCTTAAGCGATCAAGATTGCCAGTAGCAGCCAACTGTTGAGCTTTGGCAAGATGAGTAGCGGCCTCAGCAGTTTGTTCTTTCTGCCAGTGATCGATCAAATCATTGGTGGTGAAGGATTTGGTGGCTGTCAGATCTTTGGCCTTGGCCCGATCGCGAGCTGCAGCTTTTTTACTCTCCTTGGCAGCCTGGATCTGGTTCACTAAATCTTGAAACCGCTGGACATTCCAGTACTGATTTGGAACTCTCAGCAGTTTGCGGGCATTGAGCAGGGCAATGGCAAAATTATCATCCTGAATGGCAGTCTGGGCCTCGTTAACGAGTTTTTCCGCTGCCTTCCAGGTATCTCGCCATTTCTGGATGCGGGTATTGGCCGTTGCGCGAACAGGGACAGTTTCAGGAATCGACTCAGCGGCTTTGATCGCATCCTCCAGTTTGCCTTCTTGAAAGGTGATTTCTGCTTTCTCCAGTAATCGGTTAGCCCACTGCTGGATAAAGCGATCGCTGTCTTGCCGCAGGGGATGTTCGGGGGAAATAGAACTGGCAAGTTGAATGGCTTCTGCCAGATCGGGGGCTGTATCGCGATCGGCAATCGTCTGAGCGCAGTACAGCCGGGTGGATTCAGACGCTAAGATCGTTTTACCCACGGTTTGACACTCGGCGGCCTCCCAATCATTCAGGAGCCACAGGCCAAATATTCCCGCGCTGAGGGGCAGAGTTATCAGGACGATCGCCCACAGCGGTATGGGAACTTTATGCGCAATTTTCCAGACGCGAGAGGTGAAAGGTGGCAGATTCATAGCGCGTCCATTGTGACCCATGGCAGAAAAATATCCAGAAAAACCCTGAGTTCTACTCAGTCACATTATCAGATCAGCTTCCTGAAGGGAGAGAGATTCTTGCCAAAAGGGAGATGTCATTCTGTATGATAGGAATCCGTTTAGTCTTTTATTGAGTCCATAGAGCCGATACACTAATCTTTAATAGCTCTGGAGATAGCAGAATGGAAACTCTAAAAATCGTTGTTTACATCGTTGTATCCTTTTTTGTCCTGCTGTTTGTGTTTGGCTTCCTCTCGAATGACCCTGCTCGCAACCCCAAGCGTCGGGATTTGGAATAAATTAGGTTATCCCTAGACTTGTCCTGTAAGTGTAGTTGGGGGCAGTAGTTCTCTGCTGCCCTTAATTTTTGAGTAGGGTGCTTTCCATGTGCCTCATTCCTATTGGTTTGCTAACGTATGCCCTATTCGGCTCCCCCTCCTGAGTTACCGCCACCCATTGTTGCTGCGGCTGAGACAGTGGAAGCTTCTCAACTGACTCACCTGTTGGATGCTGCTGTGTCTACTAAAGCTACGATGGCCCATGCTGCCGGTCGGCCCGAATGGTTGCTATCCATACCGGAGTTTGCCGCTGTCCCGGCTCAGGCTGTGCTGTTAAAAGAGTCTTCCCGTGCTACTGGCCACCCGTCGGGTGCTGAACTGTTAGGTAAGACGGCAGCAAAAGGATATTTGTATTTGTCGATCGATCGATCTGTCTCTCCTAAGGCAGTTCTTCCAGCTCAGCCAAAGTTTCAGGAGGCTGCAACCTCTGGTGCTCCAGCAATCCCAATTCCCAAGCCGAAAGCTGTCGATCCTACCAGCGATCGCCTATTCAATAGCCAAGCTTCAGAACACTTAACTGCAACGAATCAGGCTGTTTCTCAGACACAGGTGCAAGCGTCTGCTTCGGCTCAACCCAGAGGTGGAGCTACAGGAACTACGATCGCTCCCGCTGCCTCCTCATCGTTCTATTCTCTGTCTGGAGTATCTGGGCATCTATCTGCCCTCTCTCAAACCACGCTGGTTAACCATCTAAATGAGGGGTTTGTCTTTGATGCCCTGGTAGATAGTTTTCAAACGTTTCAGAGCCTTGCTGCAGCAGATCTGGCGCGATTGTCCCACAAACAACTTCTGCGCCTGACTCAAGCTCCCATCAATTCCCTTATGCCTGGGATCGTTCCAACTCCAGATGGCCTGTTTGCTCCTGGCTTGCCCCAGGTGCTGCCGTCTATACCGCCCGGAACATCGCCAGAACTCCCCACCCCTACTCCGGCACCGGAAACTCCTGTTCCGGAAAATGGTACGAATCCTGCGGCTATTCCTCCAAGCTTGAATCCGACCAATCTTGTGGAGGTGAATGCCGATCGCCAGGAATACGACGAACGACAACAGGTGTTCACAGCAGAGGGCAATGTCACCATGCGGTTTCGGGGTGGCTTACTGGATGCTGATCGAGTGCAAGTGAATCTGGTGAACCGAATTGCCGTAGCGGAAGGCAATGTGGCCCTGACACGGGGACGACAGGTGCTACGGGGACAACGATTTGAATACAACCTGGGACAGGGCAGTGGTACGGTGCTGGCGGCCAGTGGGGATATCTTCCTGCCGACCAGTGGCACGGATTTTGTGATTCCGGCGGCAACTGATAATACAACGACTGGAATTTTAGAGCGGCCTCTCAGCGATCGCGTTACCTCTCAGCAACCTCAACAAAATGTCTCTAGCCCCGGTGGCATTTCCATTTCAGGAGGTGCAGGGCGAGATATTAGTCGGCTACCGGGTGCCCTGCCGCGTGGGGGGCAAGTTCGTCGCTTGCGGTTTGTCGCCGAGCAGATTGATTTCACGCCGGAAGGGTGGGTGGCCAAAAATATCCAGGTGACGAATGATCCTTTTTCACCCCCCGAATTAGTGCTGAAAGCGGAACGGGCTACTCTGACCCGTCTATCGCCACTAGAAGATGAAGTGCGCTTGTTCCGTCCACGACTAGTTTTTGATCAGCGGGTTTCGATACCGTTTTTTCCAAACCGCACCGTGCTCAGCCGTCAGGAACGCCAGCCAGGGCTTTTCCGGCTCGCTTATGATGCGGAAGACCGGGGTGGCTTCTACGTAGAAGGCGTGCTGAACGTCATCGACACCCGGACAGTTCAGTTTAGTGTGTTTCCTCAAATTTTTCTGCAGCGGATGATTGCGGGGCCAGCAAGTACATTTCTGGGAAGCTCCAACGATACCGCAACAGAGAGCAAAGGTATCGGAGATCCTAACAATTATGGTTTCCGCACCACCCTCAATGCTCGGCTTGGTTCTTCTACCTTCCTGCGCAGTTCTGCAGCCTTCACGACGGTTGATCCTAGCCAATTCTCGGATAAACTGCGGGCCAGTGTAAGACTTCAACAACTGATTCCGACATCGTTAGGAGTACATACGCTGGCACTTGAATATAGCTATCGCGATCGCTTGTTTAACGGATCTCTGGGATTTCAAACTGTGCAGAGCAGTATCGGAGCCTTGTTTCTGTCTCCTACTATTACGCTAGGTCAAACTGGAATTGTGCTAAACTATCAAATTGGCTACCAGTACGTGAATGCCGATACTGATCAGGAGAACCTGCTGTCGCCTGTGCGGGAGAACAACCGTGTTTCTCTGGGTCGCTTTCAAACTACAGCTGGCCTGAGTCGATCGTTCCTGCTCTGGCAAGGTAAACCACTACCAGCCACTCCTACTCAGGGATTAAGATACACTGCAAATCCTCTCACGCCCTACATCAGCGTGAATGCTGGTCTGCGTGGCGTATTTAGTAGTTATACGAGTGGCAACATCCAGCAGGATTTGGTTGGCTCAGTTGGTATATATGGTCAATTTGGCCATTTCTCTCGCGATTTCTTTGATTACACAGCTGTTGGGGTTACATACAATCAGGTGGTTGGCAGCGGTCAATCGCCGTTCCTGTTTGATCGCACGGTGGATAACCAAGTCCTTTATCTTTCTGCATTTCAGCAGATTTATGGGCCAATCCGGGTAGGCATTCAAACATCGATTAATCTGGATACCAGAGAGGCAATCAGTACCGATTACTTTCTGGAATATAGCCGTCGAACTCATGGCATTATTGTTCGTTACAATCCAGTTCTGGAAATCGGTTCTATTAGCTTAAGGATCAGTGACTTTAACTGGAGTGGTACGGCGGAACCCTTTGAGGGAGCAGGAGTTACTCCTGTGGAAGGGGGAGTGATTCGGCAGAGACGACTGTAAACCCTGGTATTGGTGGGGAAGAGGAATACAGTGAAGTCAGTTGAATGCATTGAAAAAGAAATAGTCAAGCTCCAGGAGGCTGTGGCGGCCTTGGCTCAGGAGTTTTATGAGACGTATCGGGATTATCTGGATGGGTTGGGCCAGGCTGTGCGACAGCAACTCATTCTCGCCAGTTACAACGTCTGTACTCAAGGATATCCGGCGAATTTTCTGGCCCTTTCTCTGAGCCAACAGCAAGCTTTGCAAAAGGCCATAAGAACCCTGGCGAACCAGACTCAAGAAAGCTTACAGGAGATTTTGCAAAAACCGGATGAGTGGGTGGCGGTATCTAGAGCCAGTGTCTTGATGAGTGAAGGGGCAACTCCAGGGGACCCGGTTAAGGAGTCAGATCAGGAACAAGGGGAGCCACAGACAACTCCTGCCTCTGGTGCGCTGACTCCCGAAGATGTCATCCAATGGCAGGAAACTCTGGAACAGGAAATTCTGTATGCATTGAGAAATGCGTCCCAGGATGGGAATCGCCTGTTGCAACAAGCGGCTATCTTACCCAAGCAACTGCCAGAAGCTTTTTTGCAGCAGGTGGGCAAGGCGGAGATGGTTAAGATGGGAGCCAGTTCCCCCAATCTCCTGAATGTCTTGATTGAAGACCCGCAGAAGCCTGCCTCTTCTGAAGAAGATCTGGAGGATCCGGAGTCTCTGTTACAGATCATCGCGATTCAACTCCGGCTGACCGATATTGAGTTTGCCAATGCGGCTCTTACCCTGTTACGAAATAAAACTCGCAGCTTATCGGCCCGCTTGAAAAAACTCTGGCAGTTGTATCGCCGGAAATCACGGGAACGAGCGATCGCACAGGCTCAGCAAGCATGGCAGGCCAGTTGGTTTGAGGATTGAGGGGAATCGAGGTTAGGGATTAGGGATTTGGGGTTGAGGATTGGGGTTAGGGTGTAAGGTGAAAGAGTTGATTGCTGCACAGAAGCGCGTTTGAAGTCTATGCAGTTTGCAAATCCTACTTCCCCATCCTCCCCTACTCCTGCTGTCCCAGATTGGGTGAGGCTGCAGAAAGCGTTGTCGATCGAGGCGGAACAGGGATTCAACGATCTGCAGGGAAAACAGTACCGCTTCAGTGAATTTCTCAGCTTTAGCTTATCCGCTCCTCCCACAGCCCTTTCTCCCGATCAACAGCGGCGCTGGCAGAATTTGGGTCAACAATTCACTTGCTATTCCACCCTCACCTTTTCCCAACGGCAGCACCTGGTTGCTGATACCCGTCGTTTTCTCTATCAAGTACGGCAGACGTGGGAGCAGCGGCAGAAGGAAAGGGCAGATGGGGAGAGCGGGGAAGGAACGCAACATTCAACATTCAACATTCAACATTCAACAACTGCTGGAAGCCAGGCGTCAGGAGCCACAAGCCAACCCAACACCAATCCAAAGTCTAGAATCCAAAATCCAAAATCCGCTTCTCCTCGCACCGTTCCTCTGACAGACTCTACTCGATCAATCGCCCTTGACCAACCCTTAACCTATCTTCCTGGGGTGGGGCCGAAGAATTCAGAAAAGCTGGCAAAGTTGGGATTACTGACGGTGCGGGATTTGCTTTATTACTATCCTCGTGACCATATTGACTATGCTCGTCAGGTCAATGTGCGGGATCTGGAAGAAGGGGAGACGGTGACGGTGGTGGCGACGGTGAAACGCTGCAATTGCTTTACCAGTTCCCGCAACAGTAAGCTGACAATCCTGGAATTGCTGGTGCGGGATGCAACGGGCCAGTTGAAGTTGAGCCGCTTTTATGCCGGAACTCGTTACAACAATCGCGGCTGGCAGGAGCAGCAGAAACGCCTGTATGCACCGGGAACGGCGATCGCGGCTTCTGGTTTAGTCAAACGCAGCAAATATGGCATCACTCTGGAAGACCCGGAAATTGAAGTGCTGGAACACACCAGGGATGAAATTGAATCGCTGAAGGTGGGTCGTCTGGTGCCGATCTATCCGCTGGCAGAAGGAGTTCCGGCGGATCTGGTACGGCGGGTGGTGGCGGCGGCTCTTCCCGCAGCGAACCAGATTCAAGAAGCACTGCCGGACAAGCTACGGGAACAGTACGGCTTAATCGGGATTCAGGCGGCGATCGCGCAAATTCACTTTCCGTCTGATCCGGCACTTCTGGAAGCGGCCCGCCATCGGCTGGTGTTTGACGAGTTTTTCTACCTACAACTGGGTTTACTGAAGCGCCGCAAAGATCAGCAGCAACTGCAGGCCAGTGCGGTTCTCGCCCCCACCGGACAACTGATCGATCGTTTCTATGACATCCTGCCGTTCCAGTTCACTGCTGCCCAACAACGAGTCGTCAACGATATTCTGAACGATCTGCAAAAAAACGTTCCCATGAACCGTCTGGTGCAGGGAGATGTGGGGTCAGGAAAAACGGTGGTCGCGGTAGTGGCAATGCTGGCGGCAATTCAGGCAGGCTATCAGGCGGCGATGATGGCTCCGACGGAAGTGCTGGCGGAACAGCATTACCGCAAGCTGGTGGAGTGGTTTAACCTGTTGCATTTGCCTGTCGAGTTGTTAACAGGTTCGACGAAAGCAGCGAAACGGCGCGAGATTCATGCTCAGTTGACCACGGGAGAATTGCCTGTGCTGGTTGGTACCCATGCCCTGATTCAAGACACCGTGAACTTTCATCGCTTGGGATTGGTGGTGATTGATGAGCAGCACCGTTTTGGTGTAGAGCAACGAGCCCGATTACAACAAAAGGGCGAGCATCCCCATGTCCTGACGATGACTGCCACCCCAATTCCCCGTACCCTGGCGCTGACCTTGCATGGCGACCTGGATGTGAGCCAGATTGATCAACTACCACCGGGACGCAAAGCAATTCAAACCACGGTGTTGTCAGGCCGCGATCGCCTGCAAGCCTACGACCTGATGCGTCGTGAAATTGCCCAGGGACGACAGGCGTATGTGGTGTTACCGCTGGTGGATGAATCGGAGAAATTGGATTTGAAGTCGGCGATCGCAGAATATCAGGAATTGCAGGAGAAAGTCTTTCCTGAATTTCAGGTGGGTCTGCTACACGGTCGCATGACTGCTGCCGAAAAAGATGAAGCAATTAATCGCTTTCGCCGCAATGAAACCCAGATTCTGGTTTCTACCACGGTCGTAGAGGTGGGTGTGGATGTGCCAAATGCATCTGTAATGCTGATTGAACACAGCGATCGCTTCGGCCTCTCCCAATTGCACCAACTCCGGGGACGAGTCGGACGGGGTGCCGCCCAATCCTTCTGCCTGCTGATGAGCAGTTCTCGCAGTGAAACGGCACGACAACGGCTGAAAGTGCTGGAACAATCCCAGGACGGCTTTTTCATCTCAGAAATGGATATGCGCTTCCGGGGGCCAGGAGAAGTGTTGGGCACTCGCCAATCCGGCTTACCGGATTTTGCTCTAGCCAGTCTGGTGGATGATCAGAAAGTTCTGGAGCAGGCACGGGAAGCGGCAGAGAAAGCGATCGCCAGAGACGCAACCCTCAGCAGATGGCCTTTGATGCAACAAGAACTTACCTACCGCTACCAGCGTCTGATGGGCGGCGCGATTTTGACGTAATCCTGGAAAAGGATAATTGCCGCGCCAGCTCAGTGATGTTCCGGACCTCCCTAACAAGACCTCCCTAAGCATGTAGCTGTGCCACTGTTTGGGCTAACCAACATTGGTAGTCTATGTCATACAAAGAGGTGATTTTTGGCTGGATATCAGAATTCATGATGAATCTTCCTTGTGTTATGTGTAAGTAAACTCGTCGCAAAATCTGTGCCTACACCATGTGCTTACATCCAAGGTTTGGGCAATATCAATCAGAGCCACTGCCGCTGCCCGTCGCGGTTCGTCAATGCCTTTCAATCTTTTGCACCGGCATCACACATCTAGCAATATCTACCTCCTGCCGATTGCCATACTCGTCATACTTGCCCTCCTATCTGAGTTCTGTGTGCATTTGGATGTGGGGGTTATGAGAACCGCAGATCGGTTGCTGGGGCATCTCAAGCACTAAGGATCAAACGTTGAGCGATCGTGGGGATTCCCAACTTTGGAGCAGGGATTTAAGGCGATACTCCAACCCAGGACTGAAGCGGGATAACGGTGAAGTGCAGCGGCGGCTAGGGACTTATGATTCCTGACGGCTTTGTTACATGAAGAGGGGTTGGGGAGGGTAGAGACATGGTAGGTTTCAGTTCCACACCTAAACCTGCTATAAAACCTCAATACCGCATCTGCAACTGGTCTGAGTATAACGCTGGGTTCAAGCAGAGGGGAAGCCTCACCTTGTGGATTGAAGCATCCGTTCTGGAGCAGTGGGTCGTCGAAGAATTGAGCAAGCAAGCCCGGTGCGTCTGTCCTCTACAGCGACCTTGCGATTCAAACAATGACGACTAATAAAGCCATCTATCATCTAGCGGGACGGCAGCGCCAAGGCTTTGTCA
>NZ_JBRAGO010000131.1:0-10749 GCF_052746595.1 Leptodesmis sp. | reverse complement strand
TCCCGACGCTCACCCGAAGCGGGTAGAGCGCGGGGCTGCTGCTGTTAAAGCTCAATAACTCTCAATTCCAATTCTTTGGAGGTTTACCGTAACCGACTAATGACCAGACCCACGCCGACTAAGGCCAACAAGGAGAGTGTGGCCAGAGCCGCAAAAATGCCACCCAGGCCAGTATTGGTTTTCGCCATAAAACTATCCAGGGGGCGAGTGATTTCCAGGACACCCCGTACATCTCCCACTTTCCAATCTTGTTTCGGGCTATCGGGGTGGGCATTGTGACAACTGACGCAACTGGGCTTCATGATATCCGCCTGGGCAAACCGTAGAGCTAACCGCCCCTGATAAGGTTCTACCCGCACGTACATCTGTTTAGGATTTTGTCCAGAAAGCGTAATGCCTCCCGTTCAAATTCATCTCTGGGGCCGCCCTGCTGCTTGCGTTTGGCAAAAGGATAGTTGCTGTAAAGCCGTACAGACATCCCAGGGTTTTGCTGGCTGAGGGTTTCGCCCAATTCGATTAAGTAGGTGGCAGGTATCGGAATCGCATGAGCTTGCTGAGTATAGTTATCGGTAATCGTGACTCCGGCAACTGTTTTCACGCGATCCACGGCTTTAGAACTATAGAGAGTTCGGGCCTCGTTGATGGCCTGGGCGTATAACTCAGCGTTTTGCAGCGCTTGAGATTGAATCAGACTAGACGATAACTGAAACGTACTCCACAATGTCCCGGCAATCCCGGTGAGCAGCAGAATAGACAACAGCAAGATGGTTCGTCGGTTAATCAATCTGAACAGGCTGACTCGCACACGGGCGATCGTCCACTGAATAGAATCTCTGGGAAAGGAATGGCGGTTTACCTGCATCTATATTCTGTCCATATAACTGATCAGCCTGGAACTTTTTCTATTTCAAGCCTTCATCGGTTTGCAGTCAAAATCCGCAACTCAGGCTAAGGGATTCTTGTATTAAGGCCTGCAACGTTTATAAACTTTAACTTTTCTAATAGAAAAATTGTCCTTATACTAAACCAGTACGGAACAGGGTGAATGGCCAGACAAATGGGGCGGCAATGTCTGGTAGAATTTGGCAGTCTGCAAGGCTCTAATTATGGTGATCAGGGCGATCGCATTGCCAGCAACATTCAAGAACTGAGAGATAGTGCCCCCATCAAACCCGAAAGTATCTGGCGGTTAAAACCGCGACTACACTCACCAAGTCTACCGATGCAGACTCAATCTAATCAAGGTTTTCAGTAACCTGCGTCGGCATAGTTTCTTGGCATAGCCGCGACATCAGTCGCCAGGGTGACTTAGACAAGGTTTAATTTAATTTAATCTTCTTCGTAATCTATGCGTCTTTCTCGCCCTTGCTTCTCTTCTATAATCATCCCTGTTATCTGTATATCAGTAAGCAGAAATCATGCATGTTGAATGGATAGACGCGAAAGAGCCGACTATAGAGGAGGTTTACCAACTTGAAATGCTAAAGAACGTCATCAAACGCGCCACAGCGGACGGCATTCTGACACAAGACGAAATTACTACAATTAGAGCGCAAATCTGGCAACGAAAAGGTGATACCGCGGAGCAACTCTACCGCCGCATGGAGTTGTATCGCATCCTGGTGACTGAGAAAGTGAACCAAGGAAAACTCGCTGCCGAAGTACTTGGCAATTAATGTAGTAGTTGTCTGCAATTGGAGATAGGCGGTGGGGGATAGGAGCGATCAGTAACTGACTCACCCATGTTACCAACGCTCCAATTAGAAACGCATCCGTTAGCAACAACTACTCTGCGGCGGTTGATTTGCGTCGTCTACTAGTCGATTTAGCTCCTGTTTTTGCCGTTGAAGTTGCGCGACGAGTAGTTTTTGCACCTGTTGATTTTGTTGATGTTGATCTGGAGCTAGCAGTTCTACCTCCTCCTCGACGGGATCTGGGAGTAGGAGCCCCGGCCTCATCCGAAGAGTCTGATTGGTCAGACACAGACTCAATCGAGGCGACTGAATTGGATTGAACTTTTTTAGCTCTCCGGGGTTTAGCTTTAGCTTTAGAACTTTGCTTTCTGCCAGAGGGGGCGTAGTTTTTCAGCGTCAGAGCACTGATCTTAATTCCTTTTTCTGACAACATTTTTGCCAGATCGGGATAGCTGTAGCCTTTTGCCAGTGCTTCTTGAATCGGTTCGCGTAACTTGTTAACAGCTTCTTTGAGGGATAGATCCTCTTTTTGCTTTTCCGGTAAGTCTTGCAGGAAGGAATTAGCTTCTTCAACCATTTCCTTCTTGACTAACGTTGCCTTTGAACGTTTTCCAGGGGTGGCTGCCATATTGATTGTCCACAAATAGAGTGCATTGATTTTATTCTATTTCCTCATTCCCAAAATGGATACAACTTTGAGTAGCGATCGCGATGTTTTTTTAATTTCATCCACCTTGGCCATGATTTGACGAAACCAATACTGGGTAGAAACTGGCAATGAGGATTCAGTGATCTACAAGTTTAGGCTGGTCTAACAGAAGACAGAATATAAAAACCAGCAGGCAATGCTGTAATCTTTTCCCGTTGTCCTTTACTACTCTCTTTCCGCTTTGTCAGATGCGTTTGAGTGCCAGAGTTAACCCATCTGCAATTGGAATCAGGCTTAATGCGACTCGTTTATCCTGATGCAATTTCTGGTTGAGAGCGCGAATGGCATTTGTCCGAGTATCTTGTATTTCAGGATCAGCAACGGCTCCTGACCAAAGAACATTATCAATGGCAATTAGGCCTCCTGGTCGAACCAGTTGCAAGGCCCGTTCATAGTAGTTGTCGTAATTACTTTTGTCCGCGTCGATAAAGGCAAAATCGAAGGTGTTGGCCTGACCACTTGCCAGAAGCTGATCCAATGTTTCAAGGGCAGGTGCCAGATGCAAGTCAATTTTATTGCTTACTCCTGCTTTTTCCCAGTAGCGGCGGGCGATCGCTGTAAATTCCTGATTCACATCACAGGCCACTACCTTACCATCGGGAGGCAGGGTCAGAGCGACCACCAGTGCACTGTAACCCGTAAAAACACCGATCTCTAGCGTCTTTCTCGCACCCATCAACTGCACCAGCAAGGCCATCAACTGCCCCTGTTCAGGAGCAATCTGCATAGTGCTCATTGGGTGGTGGGAGGTTTCCTGCCGCAGTTCGGTCAGCACTTCCGGTTCCCGCAACGAAACTGATTTCAGATACTCGGCGAGGCGATCGCTCAATCCCAGAATTTGATTAGACATTTACAGGTCACTTAGGAATATAGGGTTCTAACATGATCATCTTAGAATGCATTCAGCTTAATGGAGGAAAAGGTTCCGCCTGAAAACCGAGAACTCTATCCGAGAATTTATGGAATTCTTGGCGTATGGGGTCAATTCATCATGTTTGCAATCAGGGAACTGAGTCACCATGAACGATGCTTGTACAGAAAAACAAACCTATGTCGAGACCTCTCTAAACCGCTAGGAGTCTATTTACGAGAGGCCAATTTACTTACCGATGATCAGATTCGGGTGGCTCTTTGGGATCAGCAGGCGATGGGAATGCTGTTTGGTGACGTTCTTGTGGCTAGAGGATGGGTAGATGAGGCAACAATCGAGTACTACTTGCATCAGCAACATAGCGTTCGTTTAGATGCCTTTCTCAAGGACTCTTGCCCAGGAAATGTGCTGAACACTCAACAATTCTTGGCGATTCATTGGAGCGATCGCGTCTCTGCATAAACCTTGTCCAAGTCTAGAACCGGAGTTTTTCCGATCGGAACACAACCATTCTCTAGCTGGACTTAGTTTAACTATGATAAATCTTTCCACTGAACCAACTGAAAATCGCCAACCAGTGGTAGAAGGTAGGAAGGTTTCACCTTCCTACCTTCCTACGTAAAAATCTGAAGTCATCAAATCTAAAATCTTAAGGTAGCCAGATGTTGGGGAGAAAATTGCCCAGCCAGTCACGGGCAGCCTGATTCAACCTACGGGCCAGTTGAATGTGAGGTTCATCGGGTTCTATGGGAATGATTGAGGCTGGAGTTCCCTTGCCGAACTGTTGAATAACTCGGTTGCCAGCCTCTAATCCGGTTACATAAGCTTTCTCCTGAGACCAGGAACCATGACGGTTGATAATCCAGTCTCCACTCATGAACACATTCTGAATGGGAGTGGTTCCCGGTAGCATCATATGGTAACTTCCAGGCGAAAAGTGGGTTACAGCCCTGGGCAATCGTACCACACTGCGATCGATCACCTGAGCGGCACCAAATCCGGGAACGCAAGTAGTCAAGTCGCGATGCACCTTAGCGATGAGTTGCTCATCTGGCATCGGTAATAGTTGATTGGCATGGTAGAAATCGGCCTCAATTACGCTGCCCGGTTCATCGCGCCATTCGTCGTGTAGTGTATTGAGATCGAAAAAAGTCCATCCTGTTGTAGCGTCGAATCCAAAGCAGGCATTAGAGGGTAAAGGGACAGTGACTTTACGGTCGAACCATAGCCGAGTCGCCAGAACATCGATCGCTCCCAAATTCATCAAATTACAAAACTCCGGGAACTGACGTAAGCTAGCACTGGTATTGACAATTTTCTGCATCCCAGTCACGCCCACTGCAAAGATAACCGCATCGGCAGCAAAAGATTCCTCACCACAAACCACTTTGCTGACTTTGGGTTTAGTTCCCAATGCGTCCGGTTCGACAACCAGATCAGTGACGCGCTGATTGGTGAGTACTCGTCCACCAACTTGCTGAATGCGATCGATCCAAGGACGAAAAATTTGTTCCCCAACGGTGCCTCGACACCAGACAACATCAAAGTTGGGTTGGTGCGCCAGGATAAAATAATAGAGCATTCCCAGAGCGGCAGCAGCGGAACATTGTTCTCCGGGAGCAAACAGACCTACCAACAGCATGGGTTCAAAGGCATCTTTATACAGACGGGCTGAAACACCAAATTGTTTGAACAATTCTCGCGCTGTGACCGGATCGTAGCGTCGCCATGCATCATCTGAATTGTCAAAATCAATCATGGCATAGAGCAGTGGCAGGGCAGACAGACGATCGCTCAGGGGCAGTCGCCTAAATCGGGGATATAAAAAAGTTCCCAGGGGAGTGGGTAAAAAGGGTTCCCGTTGAAAGATGGGGGACTCTACTTCCAGACCAGCAGGAGAATACTGGGACGATCGTGTCCAATCGGTAAAAGGTTTTAAGCCCAATTCCGCAATCAGTGCAAAGATGTTGCGGTAAGGATACCAGAATCCATGAATACCTGCTTCAATCGAGCGTCCCTGAGCCGTCTTCCAACCAGCTACTAATCCCCCAGGATATGGCCCCGCTTCCAACAGCGTCACCTCATATCCCTGTTGTGCTAAATGATAAGTGGCTCCTAATCCAGCCCATCCAGCACCAACGATAACCACCTTGGCAGGTGTTAATTCTTGAGGCATACGAAACCCTGATTCATTGAGAACAACAATATGAGAACAACAATAAATGTAATTCGCGTTTGCCCTGAGGCAACTGAAGACATCTGAGTTGGTTTGGTTTTACGGCCATTGGCACCATATCCAGTTTGATCCAGAAAACAGCTTAGTTGTAAAGATATTCAGACCAAACTGTGAGAAGTCACAACTATCAAGATCAATGAACCATGACCAATGACATTTCTAACCTATTTGCCTTCTGCTTGCTAGCAGAAATCCTGCCTGACCCTGAGTCTCTTTGTCGCCCTAGCGACTGACGTCGCGGCTATCCGGAGAAAACCTACCGATGCAGGTTGAGTCTGCATCGGTAGACCTGGTGAGTGTAGTCGCGGGTTTAACCGTCGGATACTTTTCAGACACCCTCTGATAATACAGAGACATAGAACAAAGGACAAATGCTGATTGACTGACAAAAGTTCTGAAAGGCTCATGTCTCTGTTGTCAACCCGCCCTAACCTAAAATAAAATTTTGGGCTAACAGCGCAAGTCCATTCAAATGGACTGAAACTCTTATCCAGTCATCTTTAGATGACTTTAGCTATGAGCCAGGAAATTGATTTCCTGGTGATGCAGCGGATGTTCAGAAGATTTGTCTGTTAACCAAGAATAAACGACCATCTAAAATCTCATGTCAGTATTTGCAGGACTTGAATCAATTAATGGGCTGATTGTTGGGGGAAATCGTGGTATTGGGTTGGGATTTGTTCAGCGTTTATTGCAGCCTGATTTCACTGATCAGTTTCAGGTTTCGGTTGTTCACCTTTATGTCACCTATCGAACTGATGTATCGCCAGAACTGGCGGCGATCGCATCCGTCTATCCCGATCGTCTGACCTTAATTCAAATGGATATTACGGATGAAGCGCAAATTGCTGAAGGAATGGTCCAGATTCAAAGGCAGGTGAGCCAACTCCATTTCGTGCTGTATTGCGTTGGGTTTCTACATGAGAATGGCATTCAACCGGAAAAGAGTTTGCAGCAGATTCAGGCTGAGCACTTAATTCGTTATTTTCAAATCAATAGTATTGGTGCGGTATTACTGGCCAAACAGGTGTTGCCCCTGATCAAGCATGACAATCGCAGTGTATTTGCCAGCATTTCCGCGAAGGTTGGCAGTATTGGTGATAATCAATTAGGCGGCTGGTATGGATATCGAGCCTCGAAAGCAGCTTTGAATATGTTGATGCGAACAACGGCGATCGAGTATAGCCGTAAGAGTCCAAAAACGGTGGTGGTGATGCTCCATCCCGGTACAACGGATACAGAATTATCCAGGCCGTTTCAGCGGAATGTGCCGCCTGAGAAATTATTTTCAGTGGAAAAGACAGTTGCTCAACTGCTGAATGTGATTGCAAGGTTGCAACCGACGGATAGCGGCCAGTTTTTCTCCTGGGACGGCAGCCGCTTACCCTGGTAGTTCAGAGTTCAGAAAGTTACCAATGAATAATAAAAGATGAGGGTTCTGGAGGGGGTTCGGCAACAAACCGCAGAACTCCTGTTTCTTCAGTCGTTTTGTAGGTGATTTGTAGTCCCTGCTGATCGATCGTGTAGTTTTGTGCACCTTGCAAGGCTTTCAAATAGCAAGACTCCAGTTCCATAATCAGTTTTGGGCAAGCCATGCGAGTAAAGGCAAAAGTTCCTCCCACGGCCAATTGCGTTCCAGTAGTTTGATAGCTCGTGATGTATCGGTTGCAACCTCCGGAGCCAGATAAGCGCTCCCCAGAAAATTCCACCGTTACTGGAGTAGCGCCTGAAGAAACGGGGGGTAAGGGACGTTCTCCTGATGGAGATGAAGGTTCCCCCATATCGACCAACCGCCAACGGCCTTCCAAAGTTGGGGAAGCAAGATTCTGAGTAGGTTGGGATTCGGCGATCGCGAGCAGAGCTATGAGCATCCCACTGATCCCGATCGTCGCAGCCGATATCTAGGCTCTACTGGAATTCAACGATAGATGCTGATTATTCATTTTATTAACCTACGCTAGACAGCCTTTAAATCCTAGCGCAGGGAAAGACCTATCATCGCAGAAGCCGGGTTTCTCGGAAAAATCCGGCTTCTCAAGGTATCCCAGGTTGCTGTTTACAGTTTGGTGCCGCACTCTGGGCAGAAGCGGTTGGTGGAAATATTCTTCGCACCGCAGCTACTGCAATAAATCAGTTCAGCTACCTTTTCTAACCGTTTGTGTTCTGGGAGACCGACCATTTGTGAGTTGTTCTTACCAGAGGGCACCATTGGATAGCAGTTTTCATCGCGCTTGACGTGAGCGTCCAGCACTACCGGGCCATCGTGAGCTAGCATTTCCGCGATCGCGTCTTTCAACTCGTCACGGGAACGCACCACGATTCCCTTCAGCCCATACGCCTCACAGAGCTTCACAAAGTCAGGCATACTGGGAGCCATGTTAGAAGCCGAATAGCGTTCTCCATAAAACGCTTCCTGCCACTGGCGTACCATCCCCTGCCAGCCATTGTTGATAATCACGACTTTGACCTTGATGCTGTAGTGAGCCAGCGTACCCAACTCCTGAAGGTTCATCTGGAAGCTGGCATCCCCGCTGATACAAATCACGTCCTCATCTGGAAGAGCTACCTTGGCCCCCATGGCAGCAGGCATCCCATAACCCATTGTTCCCAGTCCGGCACTGGAGATCCAGCGGCGGGGACCATTTTTGAGGAACTGGGCTGCCCACATCTGATGTTGTCCCACATCGGTGGTGTAGATTGCATGGGGAGCCTGGTTGCCGACTTCTACAATTACTTCTTGGGGAGACAGGCTATCGGCATAGTGAGGCACGACCAGCGGATAATCTTCCCGCCAGCGATCGATACGATTCAACCAAGCTCGATTACGCTCACTATCTGGCACATTACCATCTTCCTGACTGCGCCGCAATAGATCTGTTAATACATTGCGCACATCCCCAACGATCGGTACATCGGGAGCACGATTCTTGCCAACTTCGGCAGGATCGATGTCAATGTGAATCACCTTGGCGTGGGGCGCAAATTCGTTCAGCTTGCCTGTCACGCGATCGTCGAACCGGGCACCTACCGCAATCAGCAGGTCACATTCCATGACCGCAAAGTTCGCATAGGCAGTGCCGTGCATTCCCAGCATTCCGACTGACAGAGGATGATGCTCGTCGAAGGCACCAATCCCCATCAGAGTAGTGGCTACAGGCAAATTGAACAATTCCGCTAGTTGTTTAACTTCTGCATGGGCACTGGCCGCGATCGCTCCGCCACCTACATAGAGCAGCGGTTGCTTCGCCTGCCGGATCAGTTTCAGGGCATGGGCAATCTGGTTAGGATGGCCTTTGAGAGTTGGCCGATATCCTGGCAACTTCACAGATCCAGGCTCTACAGGCACATAGTCAAACTCTTCTGCACCCACGTCTTTGGGAATGTCTACTAGTACTGGTCCAGGCCGTCCAGTACTGGCGATGTAAAAGGCTTCGGCGATCGTCCGGGCCATATCTTTGGGATCACGTACGACATAGGAATGTTTGACGATTGGTAACGTGATTCCGTAAATATCAGTTTCCTGGAAGGCATCACTGCCGATCGCGTGACGAGGAACCTGTCCGGTAATGATCACCATGGGAATTGAGTCCATGTGCGCGGTAGCAATTCCCGTCACCAGGTTAGTAGCTCCTGGCCCAGAGGTTCCAAAGCAGACTCCCACTTTTCCTGTAGCTCTGGCATACCCATCTGCGGCGTGAGCTGCTCCCTGCTCATGCCGCACCAGAATATGTTGCAGTTCTCCCCTTGCTTCAAAGCGGTAAAGTTCGTCATAAATGGGCAGAATTGCTCCGCCAGGGTAGCCAAAGATATGTTTGACACCATGACGTTTCAAACTATCTATCAGTGCATAAGCACCGGTTGCCCGTTGAACAGCCACATGTTGGAGTTGCACAGAACAGTCCCTCATCACTTGACATTAAATTTTGTATCGAATGTTGCATTAGAGCTTGAAGTCAAGTCTAGAGCGGATCTTGATCCCTGTCGAGGGGATTTTAAATAGACGGGCAAGCTCTATCCTGCTTAGCCTTCAGCCGACTGGGTTAGATGGCTGTTGCACTCCTATGAGCAGATGTTGACATTCGACACATTTCGCGACAAAAGACCATTGTAACTATCCATTCACCATTCACTATTCAACATCCACTATAATTACAATCTTGCCGATCGCGTGTCCCTCTTCACTATAGGTATGGGCAGCGGCCAGTTCAGAGAGGGGATAGGTACGATCAATAACGGCGCGAATTTTGCCTTCCTCGATTTGTTCGGCCAGGAAAGCCAGGTCATCGTGGTTGGATTTCATTAGAATCACCTGATACTTCTGTCCTGGCAACAAATACGTCAGGAAACTTTGCAAAAAATCGGTTGGGAAGGGTTGAGTGGTGATATATATGCCCTTGGGTTGTAGTACCTTTTTGCAATCCAGGAAGGAACGGTTGCCGACCACATCAAAAATAATGTCGTACTTTACGGTGTCCTGGGTAAAGTCTTGCTGGGTATAGTCAATCACGCGATCGGCCCCCAAGCTTGCTACCAAATCCAAATTAGCGCGGCTGCACACGCCGGTCACTTCCCCCGCACCCAGAACTTTAGCCAGTTGCACGGCAAAGGTGCCCACGCCCCCAGATGCGCCATTAATCAGCACCTTATGTCCAACTTCTAGCTTGCCTGCATCTCGGAGCGCTTGCAGAGCTGTGAGGCCAGCCAGAGGAACAGCAGCAGCCTGCGCATGCGTCATGTTCGCTGGTTTGGGGGCAGCTACTTTTTCTGAAACGGCAGCATATTCGGCATAAGCTCCCCCGACCAACTGATCTAGTCGGGCATAGATCAAATCACCGGGTTGAAAGCGAGTGACGAGATCACCGACCTGCACCACTTCCCCCGACACATCAAATCCCAGAATTATGGGAAAAGAACGGCCCGTCAAAAACTGCAACATACCGCGACGGATCTTCCAGTCGATCGGATTCACACTGCTGGTGTGTACCTTAACCAGCATTTGATGCGGTTTGATCGAGGGGCGATTGACATCCACATACCTCAATACACTGGGAGGCCCATACTGATTAATGACAGCAGCTTTCATGAAAGTCCTCACGCTCAGTTGCCCATCTCAATTCAACAGTTAGTCCATCACTTAACAGTCAATCCTAAGAAAGTTTAAAGACTGTGCAGGCACCCTGTAGAGTGCGATCGCTCCTGCCATTGGAATGACTCCTGTGGATGTTTATACTCTAGATCT
>NZ_JBRAGO010000130.1:0-11082 GCF_052746595.1 Leptodesmis sp. | reverse complement strand
TTTCATCCCCGGCTTAAAAGACCGGGGTTCTCACGCGAGTTTTCTATAGGAGAGATGAACCTAGGATGGCAGATGCCGGGTCAACCAGCTTTCCAGGTTGGCAAACAGGGCAGCAGCACACAAATCATTGTGCAGTTCGTGATAGCCTTCTGGGTAGGATTGCCATTCCTTATCAGGTAAAGTCACATGTTGGAAGAAGGTGCGGCTAGACTCTGGCGAAACAACGCGATCGCCTTCCCCCTGGAGGATCAACAATGGTAAAGACCAGTCTGCTGCGTGGGCCTGAATCCAGTCTACTGTGGCAAAGTATTCCGTGGATAACCGGGCACTCACCCAGGAATGTCGGAGTGGATCTTGAGTTGCCGCGGCGACAAATGCCGAATCCCGGGATGCTGTACTGCGATCCCAACTGGTGGGCAGGCTAAACTGAGGCCAAATCCGTGATAGCAGCCGTCCCAAAGCAATTTTGATCGAAGAGACACCGACTTGACCCAAGGCTGGAGCAATGGCAATCACTCCCTGCAGCCGCTGGGCTTCAGCAGGGTAGTGAAGCCCATAGTCCAGGGTAATGACACTGCCCAGACTATGCCCCAGGAGAAAGCAGGGATACCCTGGCTCTTGATCCTGTACCCAATGCAAAAAGCGACGTAAGTCTTCCCGAAATTCAGCCCAGCGGTGAATGTGGCCTCGCCTTCCCTGAGAACGACCATTGCCACGCAAGTCATAGGCATAGAGGTTATACCCCAAAGGGAGAAAATGTTGCACCAGGTTGGAGAATAGGCCGCTATGTCCCCCCAGCCCGGGTACCAGAAGCAAAACAGCACACGGCAAAACGCCTGAATGCCAGCTTTGGCAAAAGAGCTTGAGACCTTGAAACCCTTCAAGCCACTCTTCACGGTGCTGGATACCGACGGACTGCATGATTAGGATCTTTAAATTTAAGGAACGCTCATAGTCTAGCTCAAATGATTCGGCTTAATGCGATGCTCACAGGCTGGTCTACTGACCTTAAACCTGGCATCGGAAGAGGATAGGATCGGGAGAGAAAGGTAAAATTCAAATATGGAGCAAGGGAGGTAAAGGACGCGATGACTTACATACCCGATCACGATTTTGAAGCCGATGAAGATCTGGAAGAGTTGGATGAGGATGCTGCCGAGGACGTACTAGAAGGAGATGAAGAGTGGAAAGAAGCCTACGAAAATCCCGACGAATACGAAGACGAGGACTAAGTCAGGAAGGCGATCGCTAAGCTCCATCTTTCCTGGCTTCGATGATATTTTGAATTTGGCTGGGAACATTTGAGAGGAAATTATAGCCTGTTAGTTTCTCCAACTCATTCACAGTAGTCAGGTAATCTCTATAGCTGTTCATTTTGATGCCCAGTTGGTTCGGTATATTGACGGCAATCACGCGAGTATTGGCTGTTACCCCTTTTACTCCTAATCCAGGTTTGTCTAAAACTACAACAATTTTCCAGAGACTACTGGGCACTGTCACTTCGTGTTTGCCAATCTTCGTTTTAGTGCCCTTCAGACCCGTTGCTCCTTCCCCCAAAGGTCCCGCAATGATGTAAAGCTCTTTACCAGACTCTGCTAACTCTTTGGCCAGATTTTCTAGTTCCAGCCACGGCCCTTCATTGTTGTCCTGAGTTTGGGGAACAATATTGGTCATCAAAAACGTGGCGCAGTTGTCGGTGGGGTTGGCAGAGCGATCGCGGGAACGAGCCAGGTGTCCTCGACTAAATCCGCTGTTAGTGTAATCACTGGGCAGGACAACTTTAAAGCCATCGGGTAAAGTAGGGTCTGGACGAAAGCTACTGCACCGATCCACATCTCCCATCCAGGAAGCATTCAACTGCCAACTTACCCAATTTGCGGTACCTTTGCTGTTGTTGTACGACAGGGCATACTGGGGTTTAATCATCAGGTAATCGTCCTTATTCGTAGAACCAGGAGCACTACTGGGCGCTCCCATCAGCAGTTGAACGCTACCGTAATTGTGAACCTGAAAATAATGCAGTTGGGTTGCTGTGCAGGCGGTAATCATCAGACAGAATAACAGCAACCCCAAACCTACCCAGCGAGACAGAGGGTGAGATAGGGAGAAGTTCCGGGTAGCTGGAGGTGTCATTGTGAGGTCTAATGATGGTTGCATGGCCATCTGCATTCTATGCTCATTCTTAGCCGTCAGGTGCGTTGTCTCTCAGACCATCAGTTAGGCGCTTTTTCAGGATGTAGGACTCTATGAATGATGAGATTTCAGTGCTGATTGCCCGCTTACAAGATGCGACAAAGGGGTTACTGTGGATGAGTGAAATTGACGCGCCTCTAGAGGTGGTTCACTGGTTGCCATCGGATCTGGAACTAACGCAGGAACGGTTGCTGAAACTGACGCATCATCCCCTAACCACCCCTGTGAAGATGATGGCGGTAGATACTTTCTTTGCCGGAGCTACGGAAGAGCAGGATTGGTTTGGGGAAGAGGAACGAGCGATCGCTGAACAATATAGAACGTTGGTGGCGATCCTGAAACAATCCCTTTCTAATTTACGGGTGTATCGAGTGGGAGAGGTTAACATAGATTTCTATATTCTGGGTCAGGCTGCCTCTGGGGATTGGGTGGGATTGGTAACTCAAGCAGTGGAAACATAAATCCAATTTTTGAGCACAAACCCCCATTACTCAATGCCTCGAACAGGATCCCGGTTGCACAAGCCTCCAAACGTCAGGGGGGCAATCAGGCGGCATTGGCTCAGGACTGCTATCCAACTAACTTGAGTGATGGCCATGGGCTTAACTAGCCACATTTGGGAGGTTGCAGACCTGTTGCCCTCGCGGCTTGCTGGCTATTGCCTTCAAAGGTTTTCATCTAACCAGGGAGCTAGGGGCGGTTTGATCGCAGAGTTGGCCATTTTGATCAAAGAGTCTTTGTCGCCCTGCTGAAGGCCAACGCTATAGCGTACCCCGTCCTGTTCCCAGATGATCTTGGCTTCTGTGTAATGATCGCTGAGTACCCAGGGAATGAAATAGCCTTTGAGATTATTGCTAAGAGTGACTGGCCCCATTTCATCGGACGATCGCCGCCCTTCATGATTGAATAGGGGATTATTCACAAAATTCGCGGCTTGTTGAAAGGTTGTGTCCAAAGAAATAGCTTGGGGAGTCAATTTGGTGGCTGACAGAGAACCGCGTTTACAGGAATTTTGTCCCTGACAGTTAGGGCGGTTGCCTAGCACGATCGTGTACTCGTTTGCCGTAGCTGAGGCCAGGGTCGCTATCAGAGGCTTTTCAGCCTTGAGATTAGGCAGGTAAGAATTGTTGGCGGATGATGTCGCGATCGCGCTCTCACTGGACAGCAGTTTTCCCCCATTGAGGCCGGGAATATAAGTGGGGAGGCGAACTGGGATTTTGGTGCGCTGATAGAGCGTTGAGAGTAGACTTTGAAACACGGGATGGATCATTAAGGAAAACTTTGGGTTGGTTGCCCCATAAGAGGTATCTGCTTCCCGTAAGGATGGGATGCCACAGGCTGGATCTTGAATCGTCAATCGTTCAAATTCTTGGGTATAAAACCTGAATGCTTGCTCTTGTTGCTTGGTGGTTTTGCGCTCCGGGAATTTTTTCTTCGTCGCTTGAGCCGCCGCAATGGAAAGGGTGTATCCCCGATTCGCACATTTATCTTTCGTTTTTGCTTTCGCCTGCTGAAACTGTTTAATGGCCCGATCGTAGTCTCCCAACCGCAATGCCTTCCCCACCTGGCTCAACGTTGGATCGGTCTGAATCGCCGCCTTGCGATCGGGTTTTGCTGGAGTTTGAGCTGTGGCAACCGTGGTGAGACAACAGGTAAGGGCGATCGCCATCAGGAAAGGTCTGGTCATCATGGCAGTTCCTTTTCATAAATCCGGTAGGTCTTATAAATCTTGCCACCAGAGGCTTCGATCAGCTTACGGGAGGGAAAATTGTCTTCGTACACCCAGGAGAGTTCGGCCCGTTTGTAAGGCTTACCCTTCTTAATTCCACCCATCATCCCCAGATAAATCAGAGCCAGGGGCACCATTTTGCGGCGATATTCTGGTAATGAACAGATGGCAATCACTCGCCCCTGATCAATGTGCCGCTTGTACCAGAGAAACTTGAGAATCCCCAACCAGTTGAGTTGGCCATTCACTCGCTGCAAAGGAATGTTGTAGTCGGGCAGGCCCATCCAGAAGCCGATCATCTCCCCGTTGTATTCCGCAACTGGGAAGACATCGGGATCGACGAGGGATTGCAGCGATCGCGCTTCTTCCAAAAACTCCTCCAACGTCCGGGGAGTCGAGCTCCAATTATTTGAAAAAGCTTTAGTGAACAAGTTGTAAAGACTGATGCAATCTTGTTCAAACGCCTCTCCCTTTATGTTCAACGGACGAAACGTGACACCCGATTTCACTGCCACCCGATACGCCTTTTCAAACTCCTCTGGTAAGGGGCGATCAAGGGGAAAATTGTAAGCATAGGCATCCTTTGCCTTGTACCAGCCATCCCGCTCCATGAATTCCGGGTAATAGGAGGGGTTATAGGGCATCATCACCATCGGCGGCGAATCGAATCCATCCACCAGCAGCAAGCAGTTATTGTGGGTAGAAAAATCGATCGGCCCCCGTACCTTCGTCATTCCCTGCGCTTTCAACCACTGGCAGGCGGCATCAAACAGCCCTTGCGCCACCCGGAAGTCCGACACACATTCAAAAAAACCAAACAGCCCGATCGCTGCTCCCTCGCGATCAATCAGACGTTGATTAACGGAGGCGACGATGCGGCCGACAGGGAATTTTGGATTTTGGATGTTGGATTTTGGATTTTGACCTGTCCTTGGTACTTGGTCCGCTGCGACTGACGAATGACCAGTGACTAAGGACGAGTCCCCTACCGCAATAAACTGCTGAAACTTGCCATATTGCAAAAATGGATTGTCAGACGTAAATTGCTTGGCGATGCTGCTGCGGAGGGGCGGCACCCAGTTGGAATCATGGGCATAGACGATCGCGGGCACATCCAGAAAAAGTTCCTGTTCGGCAGCAGTGACGACGGGGATGATTTCGAGAGTCCCGCTTGTTTGGGAGGAGGGGCGATCGTTTGCAGTCAGGGAATCACTTGGGGGGCTTGAATTCATGGATGTCTCCTCAAACAGATTTACGGCGCAGACGGGTATTGGGTCTACAGGGAAAACCTTATGGAGACTATAGCAGTATTGACTACTCCAGGATTTGCTGGGATATTTTGAGCGTGACTTGTTAAGAAAAAATAAGACGGAACAACCATTGTTCCAGCCGCTACCTATTTATGTCTAAAAGAAAGCATCATTCAGTTGTCACACTGGCGTTACTCGCCACTTTGGGAGCATCCGTTCCGGCAACGATCCATGTTGCAGTTGACTCTGGGGTCGCTCAGACTCCTGCAGCTTCTCCCACCTTTCCGTTGCCCTCGGCAGTTCCCAGCGGCTCAACGGTGCGGGTGGATGGTTCTCCCAGCATGGCAGTGGTTAACCAGTTCCTGAAGCAACGCTACGAGAAGGCATACCCTGGAACGCAGGTGAATTTAAACGTCAGTTCTGCCGACACAGCCCTCCGGGATCTGGTAGCTGGCAAAGTGGATGTAGCCGCGATCGGACGACCGTTAACCCCGGCAGAAAGAGCGCAAGGACTGGTTCCGGTGACGGTGGGGCGGGAAAAGATTGCTATCATCGTCGGGCCAGGAAATCCCTATCAAGGGAATATCACGTTTGATGAATTTGCCAAAATCTTTCGGGGGGAGATAACGGATTGGTCACAATTGGGAGGCGCTCCCGGTCGAATTCGGTTTATCGATCGCCCTGACAACAGTGATACCCGGCAGGCGTTCCGGTCTTACCCTGTCTTTCAGGCTGCCCCCTTTGAGAATGGGACAACGACAGTCAAAATCAGCCAGGATGATACGGCAGAGGTGATCCGGCAATTAGGCAATGATGGCATTAGCTACGCCGTCTACAGTCAGGTCAAGAATGTGGAAAATGTTCGCATTCTGCTAGTGCACAAGACGCTGCCCAACGATCCCCGCTATCCCTTTTCTCAACCCCGTTATTACATTTACAACCAAACCCCTGCCCCTGGAACATCTGCTTTTCTGGGGTTTGTCTCTGCCACTCCGGGACAGGCTGCGATCGCTGATGCTAATGCCTTTGAAGCCGCTGCGATCGCCACTGCCGCTGCCGCCGCTACCAGCCCTGTGCCCTTCCCCGCCACTACTTCTCCTGCCCCTGCCACCGCTGCCCAAGGGACTGAGCCTGCTGCCGCTCCGACTACCAATTCCCCTGGTGATGCCTGGAGCCGCTGGTTACTATTGCTTCCCGTCGCTCTCATTGGCTTAGCCTGGTGGCTGTCCAAACGGCGAGGAAGTGGGTCTACACCTGGGGCGACCCCTCCCCCAGAGAGTGCCGGTCCACCTCCTGTCACTCCTTCTGCTGCCCCCACTCCTGCCCCTCCACCCCTCCACCCCTCCCCCTCTTCACCCTCCATCGACCCTACCCTTGCTGCTGGTGCTGCCCTCGCTGCTGGTGCCGGAGCCGTAGTCTGGTCAAATCTTGCCGATGATCAATCCCAATCCACGGTGGAAGCCAGCAAGTTTGATGTCGGTCAGGACGACAGAACTGGTATACCAGGTGTACGAGGAGACAGTACCCTAGCCGATGTGGATGAAGGGTTGCATGATTTACCGAGCGGATACGGGGAAAGCCGGATTGTGCTCATGCCTCGGGATCCCCAGTGGGCTTATGCCTATTGGGATGTAGCCAACGAACATAAGGAAGCCTTGCGACGGGAAGGTGGCAATCGCCTTGCTCTGCGGTTTTACGATGTCACCGATATTGATCTCGCTAATCAAAATCCCCACAGTGTGCAGCAGTATGACTGTGAAGAAATTGCCCGCAACTGGTATATTCCCGTGCCATTAAGCGATCGGGATTATCTGGTGGAAATTGGCTACGTGACGGATGATGGCCGCTGGTTGATGCTGGCGCGATCGAATTCCATTCGCATTCCTCCCGTCTACCCAACCGATTTAACCAATGACCAATTTGTGTCGATCGATTGGGGGGAACCCTTGCAGGGCAGAACTTTCTCAGACATAGAGACATCCGATCAGTCCTCTTCCATGCCTGCAGGACTCTTTGGGTTGACTCAACCCAGCGATCACTTGGCCGGATCCATCTACGGCTCCATGCAGGCTGTGAGTTCTCACGCTTTTCCTTCAGGAATCGGCATGATGTCTGGGATCGGCATGTCGGGAATCGGGATGTCGGGCATGGGCATGATATCCGGCATCGGCATGATGTCAGGGATCGGCATGTCCGGCATGGGTATGATATCGGGCATGGGCATGTCAGGAATCGGGATGTCGGGAGTGGGGATGTCCGGCATCGGCATGTCGGGGATTGGGATGATGTCCGGGGTTGGTCTTTATGCTGAACGATCGCGCAAATTCTGGCTTGTTGCGGATGCAGAGCTGATTGTGTATGGTGCCACAGAACCAGATGCGATGGTGACGATCGGCGGACAGCCTGTAAAACTAAATCCCGATGGCACCTTCTGCTTCCGTATGCCCTTTCCGAACGGCCTAATTGATTTCCCCGTCTTTGCTGTTGCCGCCGATGGCGTGCAATCCCGATCCATTCATCTCAGCTTTAATCGCAACACGCCTAGCCAGAACACGAATACGAAGGATGAAGCGGCGGATGAAGCATTTTGAGAGGATGCTTTAAAAGCCTGTCTCTTTGTCACCCTGAAGTGGCGGCTATCTGGAGAAAACCTGCCGACGCAGGTTGAGTCTGCATCGGCAGGCTTGGCAAGTGCAGTCGCGGTTTTAACCACCGGATACTTTTCAAACGCCCTCTGAGAGTTAAGAGCAGACTTGGTATTAACTCTTAACTCTTCATTGTTCGCTTTCAATTCTTCCTTTCCCCTTTCTGCCAAAAACGATCAGGTAGAATGCGCCCATCATCAATAACAGAGCCAGCAGGGTAATTCTGGGATCGGTTGGTACGGTTTGTAGGATGAGAGCAGGCGATCGCAACGCTGAATCCTGGCTATTGACGAGCAGGACGATGAACAGGTTGTTGGCCGCGTGGACTCCAAGGGCTAATTCCAGGCGATCGTCTTTGAGTGTAATCAGAGCCAGAAACATCGCCAGGGCAAAGTAGGTTAATCCAATCCAGAGGGCACCCCGCTCCATTTCTGGGTTGCTGAAGTGAACCAGGGCAAAGGGCAGGCTGACGGCGGTCACCAGAAACAAGGGCTGTCGGATGAATAATCCCAGTCCTTGCATGAAATAGCTGCGGAATAAAAACTCTTCGGCAGACGTTTGAATAGGAGTCAAAATTAACGCGATGGGAAGAAAGAATAACCAGTGCAAGGGATGAAAGTTCCAGGCGAAGTGGTGTGGGGTAAATCCATATTCAAAACTGGTTTGAACACAGGCCAGCAGCAACCAGATGAAAAATCCAGACAGAAACCGCTGTTGATTAAATGTCGCATCGGCACTAATTAACGTCAGAATTTTGCGTTGATGTAACACTTTTATAACAAAGAAAATACCAATGCAAAGAAAAATAAATGGAGCCGTGATCAGGATATAAGACAAGCTGGCAGAATCCTGAATAATTTGCTGTACCTGAAGTTGAGTGAATTCTGAATCCAGGCTGTCACCTTTCAAGACGGCTTCTCGTTCTATCAGACGATGAATTGGCGTATTGACGATCCAGAAGCCGGCAACCCAAAAACCGATACTGACTACGGATCCCAGAAGATACACTCGCCAGTCGTGAATGCCTTGTTTAGCGGTCTTAAGAAAATTTCCACTCATACTTAAGCAGGAAACTGCAGAGAGTATTTATACATATTCGGATTGATAATCTCATTGCAAAAGTTTGCAATGATTTGGCAGTAAGTAAACTTTAATGTCTTCAGTTCTGCAATGCTTGAACTGTTTGGTAGCCTCTATATAAGCAACATGGATCGTAATGATTGAGTGAGTTAATAGCATTTTTTGTATCTAAAAGTTTACATGTTGCTGGCCTCCTTGATTCCATTAGACTTGGAGCGCAAGTCTTATTCCTAACGTTTTTCCTAACTTCCATTCCTACTACTTCCTGTTGAGAGATGAATCATTACGCTACCCAATGGATTGATGACTGGTGCCAGGAAAACGGCTGGACTGACTGGTTTATTGAGCGTTCCCGCTACTGGGGGTTTCCCCCGAATGCGGTGATGCCCTTGCCAATTCCTAGACAGGCACTAAGAGCGATTAAAGCTCAACGAGGGATGTGTTTTGAGGAACGAGTCTGGTGCTTATCGGCTGTAGGAACCGCGATCGCGGCAGGTATTTCCAGCTATCTCATGTCTTCCCCGATGCCGCTGGTAGCAGCGTTTGCATTCTGTGCGGTGGTTGTGGCTCACATGGAGGATGAAGAGCCAGAAATACAATAACTTACCTGCAAAGCTTGGTTGTTCAAGTTTTCCAGTGCTTGATGTAGCTGAACCTCTCTCTAATGCTCTTTTGGACGTTAGGAGGGGTATTTTATCGGGTCGTGCCTGCCTGCGGACTCCCTGTTCCCCTGTTGCTGTCGTTTATACTGACAGGTAAGCCTTCAATCGATAAGGTTTAACTGTTCAACCTTGCGGGAGCTAGTTGGCGTGTTACCAGATGATCTAACTCGAAACCAATTCGCCTTGACCTGCCCGGTTCCGTCTGAGCAGTTGCCCTTAAACGAATATCAAGATCTAAAAGAATCCTGGTTTTTTCGCTGGGCTACCTTAGAAACCCCCCGGTATATTGCGAAATTGGTCTGGATTGGGATGGCTGCCTGGACGATCGCCGCGCCGATCGCTGCCGCCAGTTTTCCCCTGACAAAATATTTTAATCAATTTTTCCTGGTCAGTACGGCTGGAGCCATTGTACTCCTGTCTTTAGTCTTGCTCCGGCTATATCTGGGCTGGGCCTATGTGTCTTCTCGCCTGATGGCCTCAAATGTGTTCTATGAAGAATCCGGCTGGTACGACGGTCAGGTCTGGAACAAACCGACAGAAGTACTGACCCGTGATCGCCTGGTGGCTGCCTATCAGATTCATCCCTTACTGAAACGGATGCGACACACCTTTGCCGTTTTGGTCGGGGTTTTGGGGGTAGAAGCGCTGATCTGGAGTCTGATCTGACTCTGCGATTAACGAGGCATTTGGGCCACATCAGCCCGCTGGTATAGCGTGACGTTAGCCAGGGAAAATTCTGGGCAGGCGGCATCAGTGGGGGCAAACTGCAGGGTTTTGATGTGTTCTGCCAAAAGCCAGCGGGGGGAGGCATCTAGGGGCACCAGTTGTTTGCCGTTCAATGCTTTGATCTGCACCTGATTGGCCTGGACATCATTGGTTGGCTGACTCTCCCAAGCGATGGGGAAGGAGGCTTTCCGGCGGTGGGTGCAGGCAAAGTCAAAGGCCAGCAAGCCTGCATCTCGTCCTTTCAGATTCAGGGATGACAGGTCAAATGTCAGCGTTGGTTTTGCTCCGGTCATACGGTAACGGTTGTCCTTCAGGGGCTGCACGCCTTGCAGGGTGGGTTGTACAGTCGTACTAATATTTTTGACTTGCTTAATCTCTGACTGAAGAGAGTTGAAGGATTGGCCCCAGGCGCTGGCAAGACTGTCTAAGTCAGGCAAGCGAAAGATTTGGTCGAGCAGGGCAAGGCGTACAGGATTGGCGTTCCCGATCATCACTGTCGGCATGGCTTCATTGGCGATCGCCGCATTGCTTGCATCTTCATTCCAACCCAAATTCTTCAAGCGATCGAGCCGATCTGGGCGCACCATCAGAATCACCTGATCGACGGCAACGGGAATGTAATGTTCGGCGACAAAGCGGTATAACAGGTGCGATCGTACTGCAGACGTATTGTTCGTAGGTACTGTAGAGTCAGCGGATGCCAATGCGACTGGAGGCAACGTTTTCTGTAACCGTTCTACAGCCCGCAAAATCTGATTTTATGCACCAGATTGTAGATTGCACCTGTCTCAATGGGA
>NZ_JBRAGO010000129.1:6255-11197 GCF_052746595.1 Leptodesmis sp. | reverse complement strand
ATTTCCTCTTTGTCCTGATATGTCTACTGTTCACCTACTTCTGTCAGGCACTCAGGTTTGCGGCCATCCATCAGTGGAAAGGGCGACGGCTCTACCTGGCGCCCGATACCACGGTCTTGTGGAATCGCTATTGCATGATTCACCTGTCGGTGACCTGTTGCGGACGTGCGGTGCCGCTGCTGTGGCGGGTTTTGGAGCATCCCAGTGCCACTGTCAGTGCTCAACGGTATTTGCCGATGCTGCGATTGGCCCATCAACTGCTGCAGGCCTACCCCGATGTGATGTTGCTAGCCGACCGAGGGTTTGCCAACCATGACCTACTGGCGTGACTGAGTCAGAGCACCTGGCACTATTGCTGACGCTTACCCAGTGACGTGGTGGTCCATGGCCCCCGCCGTCATTCCATTGAAGTCGGCTATCTGTGGCCCCCCAAGGGCGAAGCTCGATTCTATGAGGGTGTTGGCCTATGGACGGATGGTCGCTGGCGCTGCAACCTCGTTCTGGCTAACGTCAAAGGCGTCAAGGAACCCTGGGCCGTCATCACCGATGAACCGCCCTCCCTCAATACCCTGTGGCAATATGCCCTCAGGTTCCGAGTCGAGGAGCTTTTCCTCGATTCTAAATCTGGGGTCTTTGAGCTAGAAGACTCGGGCATCCGCTCAGCTCAAGCTCTTGAACGGCTCTATCTGGTCGCCGCTATCGCCATCCTCTATGGCACCACCCAGGGTATGGCGGTTCAACTTGATGGCCTCCGCACTCAGGTTGACCCCCATTGGACACGGGGCATCAGCTATCTCAACATCGGCCTCCGTTGGCTCAAGGGTGCTGTCAACAAAGGGCGTCCATTGCTCAAACCCATCGCCCTATTGACCGTTGACCCAGAGCCCTGTTTTGCCTCTAAAAAAAGCGGAAGCCCAGTATTATGACCGCATCTGGTTCTCTAGGATCCAGTCCTTGCGATGCCAATTACCACCCTGGGATGCCGCCTCAAGATGTGTCAGGCAGTCAGCGATTAAGCTCCTGAAGCTGCTGAATTTGCTGCCGTGTTTTGTTGTATAGCTTAGCTTGTACATCCAAACTACGCTGAAGCTGACTCGTACGCTCATCAACGAGGGACTGAACTTGTTGAAGGGTATGCGTTTGGATAATGGCGGTGCTGATTTGAGCTGCTACTAGGCGCACGAAGGAAAATTCTTCCGTTTGCCAAGGGCAAGGCTGATGATGTTGCACCCGACATTCCGCAGGTTGACGAAATGGGATTTAGGGCGTTGAGGTAAGCTCATGGCACGCATTGGGATCGCGCCATGAAGATAGAGAACCTGGATCACTTGGGCTTAGTGGCCGCGCTCGTGGATGAGATCGGGATGGTAGAGCTGGCCGACGAGCTACTCGATGCCCATAGCCTGAACCACATCAGCCCCGGACAAGTGCTGAAAGCGATGATTCTCAATGGGTTGGGGTTTGTCAGCGCGCCGTTGTATCTGTTCAGCGAGTTCTTCGAAGGCAAACTCGTGGAGCATCTACTGGGGCCTGGCATTACGGCAGCCCATCTCAAGGATGACCGCCTGGGGCGAGGGTTGGATCGCCTGTTTGAGTACGGCACGACGCTGTTTTTCTGAAGGTAGCGATGCAGGCGGTCAAGCGCTTTGGCGTCAGCGTCAGCCAGGGGCATCTGGCCTCGACCTCGTTTGCCCTCGACGGTGAGTATCCATCCGTGAACGGGCCTGAGGTAGAGCCGGAGAGCGGGTCAGAGGTCCCCCAGGCGATTGAGATTTGTCGGGGCTATTCGAGAGACCCTCGACCCGACTTGAAGCAGTTTTTAGTCAATTTGATCTGTACTGCCGACGGTGGCATCCCGGTGTGGTTTAAGGTTGGTAGCGGCCATGAGACCGACAGTCAGACCTTTGCGGGGCTGAGGACAGCCTTCGCCGAGCAGTGGGAGACGCCCGCCTTGATGGTGGTTGATGCGGCCTTCTATAGCGAACCGAATATTCAGGCGGTGGGGAGTTTGCCGTGGCTGAGCCGGGTACCTGTGACCCTCAAGGCTGCTCAAACTTTAGTGGATAGTAGCCTTGAATCGTTGACTGAGATGCCCTGTGAGCTGGAAGGCCATCGACTATGGGAGCAACGGCAGACCTATGGCGGGGTGGAGCAGCGGTGGATTCTGGTGGAAAGCCCCCACCGGCGTGAGTCAGACGATTGGCTCAAACCTCTCGAAAAGGAGAAAAAAGGGCTGCAACGGCAGTTGCGGCAGCTGTGCAGCATTATCCGCCTCATGGGCTTCCCGGCCTGCCGCTACTATCTCCTAAATTAATCCCTGTCAACCTGCGGAATGTCGGTTCTAACCTTCCTAAACCGTACTTCTGAAGGCTACGGCAGTATCCGCACTGATGATTGGCTGCTGCCCTCACTCTCAACCGAACGGTTTCAGAAATTTGGCTCACTCGCTCAACGGTTCCATTAATCCACGGTTCACAGCTTCACTCAGAGCAGTCGCTTTCCGTAGCAATCCCTCTTGATAAATTTGCATCAGAGTTTGTAGTTCTGAGCGTTCGTCTTTCTCTAGAAGACCAGATTGTTGGAGATCGAGCAATTCACTCAAGCGGGCGTCCTGCTCTGGCTCCATCTGCAATTCTGTTAGCGCGAGAACCTGGTCTCAGAAACGTCGCTTATGGGTTCAAGATCGAGCGCATCGGGTCTAACGAAGGAATGGAAGACTGAATGGTGTCTGCTAGTACACTCGCAATATCGCGGTTTGCTAACCGGGCGAATCGTTCAGCACGTTGGTAAATGTCGTCTGGCAGGGTCATGGTGATTTGAGTACTTATCACAATATCCTTAGGGTCTACGTGACCTGAACGTTCCTTTATTTTAGAGACTTTTGAAGGAGCGATCGCCCCTCTAGAGCAGCAGTCTAATCTTCACTCGCTAACGTACATATTGGCATGGGCGATCGCCCTTACCCCAATACTGCCGTTGCTTCTTTCAAGACTTGAATAATTTCAGGTTTTTCAGAGGCAATCACTGCATCAGGCAGGTGTTTGTGATGTGGAAAATTGGGAAGGTTGGGAAAATGAGGGGTGCTGTCATAGCGGAAAATTAAGCGATTTTGTTCGTCCTGAAAGTGGTAGCGATAATCGAGAAATTCCAACTGATTATCTGTAATGACGATCGCTTCATTAATTTCTAACAGATGGGTCTGATTGAATCGCAATCGAATCCTCAGGTTAGCCTGGTTTAGGGTCAAAATTTCCTCTTCATAGCGTTCAACATAACCAATGCTACATTGGAGAACGGCTTGCTCCACTTGATTCAGGTAATCAGATAGGCGGTTAGGCAACATGCTTGAGTCGTTGCTCTAGTTCCTGGCGTAGGGCAAGATAGTGACGGTAGTCATTTGCCCATTCTATAAAATGAGCCTCATCCGATAGCAATCCTTGAGTATATTGGGTAAAAAATTCCTCAGAATCCATGTTTTGCTGGGTTTCATAGAGACTCAGACGTTTGGCAACAGCTATTAAGGCATCTAATGGGGATGTGTAGTGAATCGTCTGTTTACGCATAGACTCCGGACTCCAGCAATAGGATAGTTCTCTGGTTTGCGATCGCCTTATTCCAGAATCTTAGCAAATCGCTGAGGAGTATCTTACGACCATTGATTGGGGGTGTACCCCACAAAAAATAGAATCGCCCCTCTGGAGCAGCAGGGCTGATTGACTGACAAAACTCACACAACCCTGATTCTCTCGTAGGTTGGGTGAGCGCTAGCGTAACCCAACAGAATAAAGGCTAGAGTTGGGTTCCACGTTGTTTCACCCAACCTACTAGAAAAGATATGTCAGTCAACCAGGCAGCAGGGTGGGCGATCGCCTTTTCCAAGACTCTGTCCTCACATCGACATCCCTAGATTTGGGAAAAGTAACCGTGGGTGATAATCTTGGATCGGTAATAGTGGGTGACATCCACCCTAACAGCACTTTGTACGATTAAAGTACCCAGACTGAAGAAAACTTTCTACCTGCTTTAAAGTTTCTTCTCTATGATGGATCTCTTTATGACCGTAGGGTAATTCAATATAGTCCGACATATTATCAATCTTAGTAGATTCAACTTCCACTCGTCCGTCACTAATCTGTGACAAGAATATCTTACCCATCCATAGATTGTTTTTAGTACCAGCAATAACACCTATTTCAGGTACTTCATTAAACCTACTAGTAAGAGAAATCCTTTCCACATTAGAAGTGAGTACTTGAAGCGGTTTGAATACTGAATCTACCAGCGGAAAAGATGAAGATATATCTGCCAGTTTTGAACCCTTAAATGGTGTAGCAATAAAAATACATCTTCCCAAGTTTGGAATTCTATAATTATCTAAGTATTCTTGAATTATCAATCCTCCCATACTGTGACCTACAAAACTATATTTGCTATGTGGAGAGTTTAATGCATCAATTTGTAGCTTTAAGGATTTACAGCAATCACTAAGGCTCTTGAATGTGGTGGGAAGGGCTACGGACAAAACATCATATCCCTTATTTTTAAGCCCAGATTCCAGGAAAGACATATCATGTCTACCTTTGAAGTAACCATGAACCAGAATAACCAAATGACTTTTCATGGAAACTACAGAAACGATTTAATTACTGGTTCAATTACTGAAGTTATGATTTCAGATGCATCAATATTTTGAATTGTCTCTCCTATTGTCTTTGCTATATCGATTTTGTCTTCAATTTGAGGAATTGCATGCTTCTCTAAATATCTCCAGTCCATCAATATCTCCTCATGATCATTAGAGTTAGCTATTTCCATGCGATTCTCACGGATTAATATTCGGTACTTATATGGCCATACTGGAAGTCCAACCTTATGTTCTTGCATGATGAAGTATTCATCCTGTTTTATATTGAACCACCAGATTAAGCCCCCAAGCGTAGTA
>NZ_JBRAGO010000129.1:0-6245 GCF_052746595.1 Leptodesmis sp. | reverse complement strand
GGTTTTCTGAATGCCATAAAGTTGTGTTCTCCTTCTTACAAAACTAAATAATTACAAAGTATTGACGACCCCGTCAGAACTTTAAAGTGTTATCCATCAGTTATTAGAGGATCTGTCGATATGTTCTGAGCAATAAGTAGAGAGTCCTAACTGAACGTAGCTCTGGAACCTAGAAAGCTCGGTATACCGTTCTCAGGACATCGTTTAATTCAGGTTACCCACTTAACATAGTTAGATCTACAGTTAGAATGCCCTAAAAACCGGGTTGATTAACAAAAAGGTTCTACATAGATTCGGTAAAGCCAAATAAAAAGCGATCACCTTAGATCAAGGACGACCGCCTCTATAGAACAGTTCTCTATATTTTCCATTTAGAGAGCCACTTCCAAGCTTGATAAGCGCCATATCCGACTGCTGCCGCTGCTGCTGCTGGAACAGCAGCAGTAACTAAAACTCCAGCTGCCATGCCACCCCCAACAACTCCTCCTACCGCTGCTAAGCCAGAGGTAATACCAGCACCACTCAGTCCAGCAACACTACCGCTAGCCGCAATTGCACCAACAGCCCCCGCTGTCCCGGTAAAAGCACCAACAGCAGTCATTGTTCTGCCAACCCCACGAGCCTCGCGTTCATCGCTTGGTAAGCTCTCATCATCTTTCAGAACTTGGCTCATCGCCACCGTTGTCACAAGCCCTGGTGCAGCTCCTAGGACACCGATCCCAGCAACTGCACCACCCCCAACAACTCCACCTACTGTAGCTAGCCCAGACATGATGCCAGCACCGCTCAGACCTACTACTGCACCAGTAGCACTAACAACTCCAAGACCTGCAGCTACTGCTGCACCACTGCCAGAAGTACCAGCAACTGTTGCAGTGCTATTTCTAATCTGCTCGCTTGCAGGTATACCTGTTTTGCACCATGTCGCAAAGTGTTCGCAATTATTGGAAACAGGATTGTATTCATTCTCACCTAGGCGACTTTTAGCTCTTCGAACTACTTCATCATTTGAGTTGCACTTGCCATACTGCTTCACCGAGTATGGCTTTCCATCCCCAAAAGCCGTTATGGGAATCTGAACGATTCCGCGCTGGGTATAGTGAATGACTGTTCCATCACCACAATCAATTCCGTGGTGTGTATAACCAATGCAGTGTACGTAAATGTGATCACCTTTCGCCATAGCGCTCACCAGATGAGGAGATTGATTACTTAGACTACTCAAATAATATTATCAAGTAGCTAGTATAAACAGGCTCAGTGAAATCACTAAAAACAGAGACTCCACAGCATGACATAGGCTATTAACTTTAATGAGGTGGATTGAATCAGGTAGGAAGCCGTAGCTAACGCATCAGGTTTTACCCGATATTGCATTACTGTTTTGTCTAACAGAATCCTAAACCTATACCCATTTACAGCTCCTAACTTCGGTAATGCGCGATCGCCCAACACCCAGCTACCGTCCCCAATCCAACAACACCAGCATAGAGTCCGATGCCATTCAGTTTTACCTGCTGCGGCAACGAACCAATGCTCAGCGGATTGCCATGTCAGATCCTAGTCTTGGTTGTTCTGGGGGTGAATTTGAAAACCGGGTGAAACATAGTCATCGGGCAAATAATTTTCAGGAATGGTCGAGTGGTTTCCGTCCCGTAGGGAGGTATACCCTGGTGATAGGATTTCAATGCCCGCTTGATTGCAATAATCCTGGATATTTTGATGCAGTTCGGAATAGATCTTCGGCATAATTTCAGGGCGATCGCTATAGGCATTTAACTCATAGCTGACATTGAAATCATTCAGGGCTGTTTGTAATACAAAGGGTTGGGGATCAGGTACAATCCCCGGAGTTGTGATTGCCGCTTGAGTCAATACCTCATGGATTTTTCGCCAGGGAACATCGTATCCCAGCGTAATCGTTGTGTGTAAAACCAGATAATTAATAGACTCTCTAGAACTAGCGTTGAAGTTAACTACACTACTATTGAGAACGGCTGAGTTGGGAACGGTGATCACCTCTTTTTTGAAGGTAAGAAGACGGGTAACAAACAGCGATTTGTCTAGCACTTCTCCCCTGGTATCACCGATTTGAACAACGTCTCCAATTCGGAAGGCGCGAGTATAGATCAAAATGATTCCGGCGATCGCATTTGCAACGGCGGAGGATGAACCTAGGGTTAACAGTGCGCCTAAAAATAGGGAAACGCCCTGAAACGCGGGTGAATTAAACCCAGGGATGTAAGGTGCAGCAACAATACAGCCGATTGCAGATAAGAAAATGGTTGCTAGACGATTGGTCGGTCGTATCCATTCTTGATAGAACCAGGGATAGGCATCATCCCGACCCAGTTCGGTAATGACCAGCTTAGCGAATTGAATCACGTAGAAAGTGATCAGAACAATAATCCCAATGGTGATAAAGTTTGGTAGAAATTGGACAAACGTTTTGACTAATTCACTAATTCGATAGGCAATATCGCTCAGAATAGATTTGCCAACGGCTTTAGTTGCTGGAAACTGACTCAAAATAAAAGGCAAGTAAAGATAGAAAGCGCCAATAATAAGAACTAGGCGTGTTAATCGGACAACGCCTGACAGGAGATATCCAGTTACGTTAGAGCTAAAGACTTGAAATTCTTGAATTCTGAAATCAAGTGCATCTGCTTGCCGGGCAACCTTGATTCTCGTGAGAAGACGGAACGACAATCGTGGCAGCAGAACTAAAAATACCGCTAGGGTAATGGTACTCGCGATCGCCAGGATAATTCCTTTCACCAAGCTTTCAACGCTGCGATCGCTACGGTACTGCGTTATCCCCGATTGAATGAATTGAACGGCCTGTTCTGCTGTTTCTTGGCGGGTTTGGTTATTGATGCTATCTGTGTCGTGCACCGTAAAAAGGACAGTATCGCCAGCCATGACAACGGTGGCACCATTTTGTTCTTCTGCCCGAATACTATCGGGGGAAATGCTGGCATCATTGGCGATCGCAATGATCCGATCATTAATAATTTCTGCTCGCTCTTTAGCAGAGACAACCCCTGGAATCCCTCGCCTCACCTGAAGCAGTGTGTTGCCGTCTAGGACGATTGGATAACCATCTACTTCATTGCCCTCTTTATTCACGATCTGGGTGGTTGGCGCATTTTCCTGGGCAACGGGAGTACTCTCCTGAGCATGAACCGGATGCAGGGCGATCGCCAAACAGAAGATAGTGATCCCTAAAATTAACCAGGTTCGCAACCGTCGATTACAGAACCGAAACCATTGAAGAAGGGCATGCATAGTCTGTAGAACACGTAATTATGAGTTCTAAGAGCATAGTGCTCTTTAACAAGAAAGCGATCGCCTTGGCAAAAACTGTAACCAAAGGCGATCGCACTTTTAGAGATTAAACTGCGTTCGATAGACTGTTGATGGAGCGTTAATGGCTCAGTAGACTACTCAACCGTAACTTCAATCACAGGATTTTCATTGACAGCGACATCAGATGTCTTCCGGCTGCGGCCTGCCAGGAACTCGCTCATCTGCATCCCATGAAGGTAGTACAATTCCACCTGATGAATTAGGCAACGCACTGTAAATAAGCCTTCCAGGAAATAGGGGAAATACTTTTGGTGCACCATCCGATGGATTTTTTACTTGAAATTTTAAGTAAAGACTCTGAGCTGGTGGAGTATTCGGATCAGTAATTTTGTCAAAACCCACATCATTAACTTCGATCGTCCCATCAACGATTCGACTTTGGTCACTACTAGATAAGATAAATCTGAGAAAGTCCCGCATTTTTAGTCTCCTCCTATTGCGACTTCAGGAACTGCGATTGTTGGTTTTTCAAACGCAACTTGTTGAAGTGAATCTCTTGTTTCTATTCGATAAGTGAGCCCAGTACTCAAAATGGTGTTCTCTATTTCGTCCATGAACGTACCTGTCCCACCTTCCAACCAGTCAGAAATCCGGACCCAGCGTGTTCTGCCAGGTCGTCCAAGGGCATCAGTCATGCGCTCTTGGCGTTCTATTCTGAAACTCAATTCTGTTATTCGGGGATGTGTCCATTCAAGTAAGATATGGCTGTGCTGTCTATCAGCAGTCACCCAAACAGGCGGATCAGGTGGCTTTTGGTAGGCGCGTCCTTGCATAATTCCAGATGGCACAGAGGCATTGTCCGCTTCATCCACAGCAACAATTCGATAGAAATAATCGGTCAAGCCTCTTACCTTGACATCTGACCAAGTAACTTCGGATGACCGCAAAGTCGGATCATCTAGAACAGTTTCAATATGCACAGGATCTCCCATCAAGCGGATATCACGAGCCGCTTCCTAATTCTCTGTGCGATAAATCCAATACTCCCGCAGGTCAGGCTCTCGATTCGATACCCACCTGAGCGTAATCTGCCTATCCCCACCCAACACCTTAGTCACCACCGGAGTTCGTGGCGGTGTCACCTTCGGCAAATAAATTTGCGGTGTTGCCCGACTCAACCCACTCCTGTTTTGTACCCGATCCACATAAGCCGATCGATAAAAATATCGATTCCGCAACTTACCATCCAGCGTATCCTTCAGTTCACAAATGCCAGAGTGAAGTGGCTCGATCGTAATCTGCGTAAACGCATCCTCATTCCCTGGCAACCCTGCCAGCACCCGCAAATCATCATTGTTCAGCACCAGTGGGTCGTTTTTAGAAAAGTTGTATTCATTCAGATACAGCACCCATTTGGATGAGGAAGCCCCTAAGCTCGGTACTTTGTCTAAAGTCACCCGATGATTCCCTGCATCAACCTCAATAATCCGATAATGTCGGTTAGCATTAGCCTGGTCAGCAGCCAACCATAACGTATCTCGATAAGACCGAACTCGCGAGAGATCGGGAGTATTGTCTAAAGCGACAATTGCCTGATCGACCGTAGCTGCCTCACCAGATAGCAGGCCAATAATGGCGTTCAGTTTATTGGCAATACCCTTCCGTCTAATTGGGTCATTCCATACATTTGGAAAATACTGAGTGTCACTTGCAGAAAGGCTGATCCGAGTTTGGCGAATCTCCCAATCCCGATTTTGAACTCCACTATTCCATGTTTTCTTGTTATTCCCTGGCAAATATTCCAATAGAGTACGAGCATCACTCGACAAACTTGAATAATCTCCAAACGATTTAATCGCATTAAGTTGGCTTGCCGCAGTTTGTTTACGGTTCAAATCCCAATTTTCAAGGAAATACTTTTCATGCCTGGGATTTTTCGGATCTAACGCCGTGCGAGTTGTCCGCATCAACCAGTCAAGTTTAAAGACTGCATCATCCAAAGCCCGCATCACATGAGTCTTCAATGAGGAGTTAGGGGGTGCTGGCCACTGGTAGGTATAAAAGGAGCGCCCATGATAATCAGCCCGAGTTGCGAATATATCTCCATCAGGATAGGGGATATCCCCAGGTGGGTCAGGCGGCTGCCGACGAACCTTGAACACCTCCCGTGGCCCCTCGATCGGACTTTCACTAAACAGGCGCTGGTCGTTGGGCCGGTTAGGATGCTTGGAAAAGGCAGAGATCCCCAACTGGGCATAGCGAATGCCCTGATCCAAGGATGGCTCCGGTAGAGCATGGGCTGCCGGAAATCCTGGAAAAGGTCTCGGTCTGGTCGGAGGTTGGGGTAAAAACACCTCGTACTGGTCAAAGGCCAAACCGATCTTCCAATCGGAAGCACCCGTTACCATAGCAGGAGCCTCAGTCAGCGTTACCGTCCCTTTGAGGGGGTTACAGCTCTCAATAGAGAGACTTGACCCTTGCCTTCCTGCCCTAACCAGAGACAATCAATGTATTTCTCCTTAAGGCTCACAGGATCAGTGTATTTTTCCACACGACTCACAGGGTTTGAATAGATTGCCCAAGCCAGAGGAGACAGCCTATCTAATTTGGGATCTTCAGCCAGCGTCACCCTATGAGTCTCAGGATCACATGCCTTAACTGTGAACAATTTTCCCTCACCTGTTGCCTGAGACAACCAAAGAACATCAATGCCCGGATTCACGTCTTTTAACTTTGGATGCTCGATCTCAATTAAACAGCCATTGGCAGAAGCCTGATTTCCCTGTAACCCAGGCTTCATCACAGCCTTCGTGTAGACCGCCCAATTTAAGAACTGCTCATCAAATCCGGGATTCTCAGCGAGAGTTACCCTGCCAGCCTGAGGGTTACATTGCACAATTAGGAATGTCTTTCCCTCCTCTGTCTTTCCCTCCTCT